>CAIYTJ010000255.1 GCA_903929065.1 uncultured Bacteroidales bacterium
GAGAAAGTTTAAGGAAAAAACAGTAATTTTGTCATGTTAATGGTTCTTTGGAGAACGAACCTGTTGGGGTGGGTCAATATCACCGAAACGGTGGGTCAGTTTCACCGAAATATCCACTTGTTTCCCTTCTTTTGATTTTGTCCTTGAATCCCAACTTGTATGACCATTCAAATCATTTATCCACGCAGAATCTTTGTTGTTTTTATGTAATTCACGTTCTTTTTGCATTTTTAAAAACACATTAATCAAAGAATCATCTTCTCGTTTGTTGAAATCTTTTTCTGTAAGTCTGATTTGTGCTTCAATAAAATTAATTTGGCTTCCGATAATAAGCAAAATCAATACTAATTTATTTATTCCTTTCATAATATATTTGTTTTTTTACGCTTACACACCGACCCCGTTCCTTGTAATATATTAAATCCCGCTACCGATGTTCGGCGAATGGCTCTATTTCGTCTAACCTGAAAGAAAAAGTTCCCGCTTTTCATGTTATATTTCAATAGGCAAGGCTAATGGTACATACCGATATAGCGGTAGCCTTGTTTTTGCCACGACCAAGCGAAGACACCTGGCCGAATGCTGGACTACAAGCTACGTTCAACTGGGGTCATTTTTTATTTTCGTTCGACTATTTTCCCGTTGTCATTTATGTAAAATTGTCTATGTTTTACGGTCGTTTTCTTAGTAGTTTCAATTATTTCATCTTTACTGTCCCTGTCAAACCCAATTGAAGAGTCGTTAAGTTGTATACTTAAGTCTTTATCAATTTTAAACCATGAAGTTCCCCAACAATTAATATCTTCCCCGCAGAAACCTTCAAATAATTCCAGTTCCGAAATTTTATTACCTTTTTTGTCAGTTGTCTCAATAATCGGTAAAACCCAATCAGCTGGATACAGATATATAATTGCTGTATATTTTTCTGTATCAGCAAGTTTTCCGTAAATACAACAGTTGTCTCTGCCATATTTTGAAATTTCTTTGTCTGTAAACCTGAATTTTGAACCTTCTAATTCTTTTTCGCAAGTCGCAGTTAAAGGCAGTGTTATTAATGGAATTTTCTCTGAATACTCTGAAAATGAATATTCCATTTTTTGTCTTCTCTCGTTCCAAGATTTACTTTCAGTATTGTTTGACTTTCCGCATCCAAATAACACTGTCGAAATCAGAATTATTGTCAAGTTTTTCCTCATTTTCTTCATTTTTTTTAATGTCCCAAAACGACTGGGATTATGTACATCCTCGCTGCTGCAAAAATTCTTCGTGTGGCATTACTTTATTATTTATTTGTTTTCCCACGCAATGCAATCGCGCAGGAGCTGGGGTGAATGCGCTAGACTGAAAGCTTCATTTCATGCTACACTCAACTTATTTAAAAACCCTTGCAAGCGTCAATCAAAATTATTTTTTTATTATTTTTTGCGTTGTAATACTATCTTCAGTTATTAACTTCAAAATATATAAACCTTTTGATAGTGCACAAACAGAAATATTATCATTGTCAGTAACTTGTTTTAAAATACATGTTTTTCCATTTAAATCGGAAATAGTAAGCAATCCGACACCTTTAACTCCAGAAATATTTAGAACGTCAGTGAATGGATTAGGATAAACCGTTATGAAAGATATTGATTTTTCAGAGACATCAGTTGGTATCCATGCTATTTCAAACCCATTATGTATTGATAGGATTCCATCCGGCGAATTACTGAGATTTATATCGTAATAACCTAATGAGACATTTGCAGGTATTGTAAAACTTGCCCGTATGGATGTATCACTTATTTTAGTAATAGTACCTGAATTAATAATTGTACTACTACTTGCCTGACTAAGACTTATAGCGTTACTTGACTGATTAAAATGAGTATAAGCTCCGGTTATCGTTAATTCAATTGTATCGCCCGGCTTTGCCGTTCGTTGACTGATTGAAATCAACCTTATAGATGGATCTTCATAAATCTGGAATCCATCTGCCAATGTTAGAAACTCACTATCAAATGGATCATATAAATAGAAATCATATTTCCCTGTAGGAGCATTATTCGGCAACGTAAACTCAATTTGAATAGAGGTATCATTTATTTTAGTGAATGTATTTGAAAAAATGGAAGTGCCGCTACTTGCCTGATAAAGGCTTGTACTGCTAGCCTGATTAAAATGTGTATTTACTCCTGTGATGGTTACTGTGAGCGTTTGACCCTGCATAGCCGATGATGGGCTGATTGAAGTCAAAGCTGTATTTAATTTTACCTGAAATCCATTCGGTATTGACAGAGTTCCATCCAATAAATTGCTGAGATTTACATCATAATTTCCAAGTGAAGCATCTGCAGGTATCGTAAAACTTGCGCTTATGGAGGTATCATTTTTCTTCGTAATAGTACCTGAATTGATGACAGTGTTACTACTTGCCTGGTTAAGACTGATGGTGCTGTTTGCCTGATTGAAATGTGTGTTTAATCCTGTTATGGTTATTGCCAGTGTTTGACCTTGCATAGCAATTGCAGGATATACTGAAATCAACCTTTTCGTAGTATCTGCATTAATTATAAATCCATTGTTCAACGTCAGATTTCCATCAATCGGATTGCTCAGATTTACATTGTAATAACCCAAAGAAGCAGTAGCAGGTATAGTGAAACTTGCGCTTATAGATGCATCATCTATCTTCGTAATAGTAGTTGAATTGATAACCGTACTGGTACTTGTCTGACTAAAACTAATGGTACTACTTGCCTGATTAAAGTGTGTGTTTAATCCTGTTAGGGTTACTGTAAGGGTTTGACGTTGAATGGCCGATGATGGACTTATTGAGGTTAAAGCTGCATTTAATTTCACTTGAAATCCATTTGGTATTGTGAGGCTTCAATCCAGCAAATTACTCAAATTCACATTGTAATTGCCTGATGGTGCATTAGCAGGTATAGTAAAACTTGCGCTTAATGAGGTATCATTTATCGTAGTAATTGTGCCTGAATTGATGATTGTACTGCTACTTGCCTGGCTAAAACTGATGGTACTGCTTGCCTGATTAAAGTGAGTGTTTACACCTGTGATCGTTACAGCGAGTGTTTGACCCTGTATTGCGAATGATGGACTGATTGAAGTCAAAGCAGTATTTAATTTCACTTGAAATCCATTTGGTATTGTCAGGCTTCCATCCAGGAAGTTACTCAAATTCACATTGTAATTGCCTGATGGTGCATTAGCAGGTATAGTAAAACTTGCGCTTAATGAGGTATCATTTATTTTTGTAATTGTGCCTGAATTGATGATTGTACTGCTACTTGCCTGACTAAAACTGATGGTACTGCTTGCCTGATTAAAATGTGTGTTTACTCCTGTTATGGTTACAGCGAGTGTTTGACCCTGCATAGCGGATGATGGACTAATTGAAGTCAAAGATGTATTTAATTTCACCTGAAATCCATTTTGTATTGACAGGCTGCCATCCAGTAAATTACTCAAATTCACATTGTAATTGCCAGATGGAGCATTAGCCGGAATGGTAAAACTGGCACTTATAGAGGTATCATTTATCGTCGTAATTGTACCCGAATTGATAATTGTACTACTACTTGCCTGTCTAAAACTGATGGTACTGCTTGCCTGATTAAAATGTGTATTTATACCAGTTATGGTTACTGCCAGTGTTTCACCTCGAATGGCTGTTGCAGGACTTACTGAAATCAACCTTTTTGTAGTATCTGCATTAATTATAAATCCATTGTTCAACGTCAGATTTCCATCAACCGGATTACTCAGGTTTACATTGTAATTTCCCAATGAAGCTGTCGCAGGTATAGTGAAACTTGCGCTTATAGACGCATCATCTATCTTCGTAATAATAGTTGAATTGATAACCGTACTGGTACTTGCTTGACTAAAACTGATGGTGCTGGTTGCCTGATTAAAATGTGTATTTAGTCCTGTTATGGTTACTGATAAAGTATGATTTTGCATGGCAGTTGCAGGACTGACTGACACCAATGAAGTTGAATAGACACAAAACGAAATCAGTAATAGAATGCTAACAAAAATTGTTTTTTTCATAATTAATTCATTTTTAAGTTGTTTGTCAGAATATATTGTAAATATGGGAGGTTATTTTTTTTTGAGGTAAAATAGAACTCAATCATTTTTTCTTTTGAGTTTCTGAGTTCTGTTATTTTTTCGATTGCATTACTATCTTTTTGATTTGTAAGTATTGTTCCAAGCCAGGAATTTAAAATAACAGGTAAATAAACCTGGAATTTTTCATCCTTTGTTGTGACGGCTACTTTATCAATCATACAAAACGCTTTCTCATATTCTTTGTTATTAAAATATACTGCGCTCAAATTCAAACGGGCTTCATCAAATCGAGGTGAAATCAGCAATGCTTTTACATACATTTCTTCAGCATCTTTATGTCTGCCTGCTGTTTCGTAACAGCTTGCAAGGTTATTTAAAACATTGATATTGTACGGGCAAACTAATTTTGCTTTTTCAAAACAAGTTTGAGCTTCTTTCAAACGGCCTAAAGTGTAAAGTGCAACACCTTTATACCAATTTATAGGTATTGAGGTTGGGTCAGTTACATAAAACATATTTGCAGATTTGTCAGCTTCTGTTACTATCTGGTTTAAATCACCTTTGCTTTGATATTCATATATTTTTCGGGTGTGAAATTCACCCGAAAATCTGTTTGCACTTACAATAACCGAAAATACGACAGGAACAAAAACCATCAACTTCAGGGCACTGGAATTAAAGCTGTTAGTTGACATTTTTTCCTTTTGAAACGTACAATAATACTTTGCAACCACAATGGATAGTATCAAATAGAATACTATTTGATGTTCAATTCTTTCAAGTGGAAAATCAAAAAATGATATGACTGCATATCCTGTTAGAGTTGCAAAAAAACCATACAATAAAATTTTATCTTCAGGATTAGGTTCTATTTTGTTTTTCAGTATTTTGAGAATATAAATCAATGCAACAATAAAAACACTTAAATAAGTAATCAGACCAAAAATACCCGTTTCGCAAAGAACCCATAAGAAATCATTGTGCGGTCTTTGATAAGTAAGGGAAGCGTTATCCATCAACACATCGTTGAACTTTTCAAGTCCATATTTGGGGAAACAATATTGCCAGTTTCCGGCGCCAACACCAAGCATCAGGTTTTCTTTTGCCATTTGGAATGAGTTGTTCCATACCAGTAGTCTTTGATGCAGCGATGACGAATCTAAAAGATTAATGAAGTAACTGCTGCCTTTAAAAAAAATTAGAATAACCACACCGAGTGTAATAATCAAAAGGACAATTACTTTTGGAAAATAACCTTTCAAAAAAAGTCCTTTTTGTATCAATATAAAGATTAGAATTGAAAGAATAGTAGCTAACATTACTGCTCTTGTCTGAATGAGCACAAGGATTAGAATGATAGAACATAAAAGTACGATTGATGTAATTTTCCATTTTTTAGATATAAATATAGCTCCAATCACAAATGGTAAAATAAGAAATAAAAGTGATGAGAATAAGTTTTTATTTGCAGAAGTAGATGTTATTTGATATATACTATTTCGAAAATCAGCCCCAAAGTCTAATACCATGGTTTGATAAAGAGCTATAATTATAGAAACTATGCAAAAAATCCCAATTGCTTTGATTAAACCATTTATTGTTAGCTGATTCTGTATAAGTAAATAAGTACTCAATACAAAAAACAATACCTCAATTGTAAACTTTGAAAGCACATAAATGCCATCAGCTATAGATGTTGTTTTGATAAATGAGAGACCATTGATGAGTAAGAATACAATAAGCAGCAATGGTAAGGTGAGTCTTAGAAATGAAAAGTCATTTGTCAAATCTTTTTTCGAAATCCTGAATAATATCACTAAACCAAGTATACATACAAATGCAGTCAGATAAAGCTGTCTTGGAATTAAAACAGGATCAATGATTTTGTCTGAATAGATAAAGGGCAACAAAAGAAAGAAGTAAAAATATTTCTTTTCAAATAGATAAGAATTCTTTTGTTTTACTTTGGTTTTCATTAGATGCAATGTATTTTATATTTTGTCTGCGAATTTTCTGTTCGGCGTAATCACCAACTTTGCTTTTAGCCACGACCAAGCTAAGACATCTGGCTGTACTCTGGACTACAAGCTACGCTCAACTGAAGAGCCTTCGCCAAACAATTCAAACTACTCTTAACTGAGAAAATTATTGCCCATTCATTTCTTCATCAATTTTTCAACCATTCCATTTGCTTTTACAATATAAACTCCGGGGTGCAATGAACTAATGTTGATTACTGATTTTTCTATGGCTTGTTGTTTTATTTCCAAACTTCCACTTAAATTGTAAATGGAAACAGTAGTTATCTTTTCTCCTGTATTGATGGTGAAACCATCTGTTGCAGGGTTTGGATATAGCAATAAAGTATCAGCAGAATCAGTGATCGCAGATACCTGCGTGGTTGGAGTAACAACAGGAATAAATACCCATGCGGCACCCTGTTGACTGTTATCCTGATTTCCTCCGATTATTGCTGTAGTGCCATCTGCCGAAACAGAGACCGAACAACCCTGGCGAGCATCACTTGAACCTCCGCTGCCCACTAATTTACTCCCCTGCTGGGTCCATGTGCTTCCCGAACGGGTATATATCCAGACAGCACCCTGAGCACTGTTATCGTAATTTCCTCCCACCATGGCGGTATTGCCATCTGCCGAAAGACAAACTGAAGCGCCTTGATTTGAAGAAATACCCGCATATCCCGTGCCTACCAATTTACTGCCCTGCTGGCTCCAGGTACTTCCCGAACGGGTAAACACCCAGGCGGTACCCCGATAATTGTAATCTTCATATCCTCCCACAATGGCGGTATTGCCATCTGCCGAAAGACAAACTGAATTGCCTTGACTGACAGCAATATTCCAACCTCCGCTGCCCACTAATTTACTCCCCTGCTGGGTCCATGTACTTCCCGAGCGGGTATATACCCAGGTGGCACCCTCGTAATTGTTATCAGTATATCCTCCCGCAAGGGCGGTATTGCCATCTGCTGAAACAGAAACTGAACAGCCCTGATGTGCAGTACCCGTATTTCCGGTGCCTACCAACTTACTGCCCTGCTGGGTCCATGTACTTCCCGAACGGGTCCAAACCCAGGCTGCTCCCTGAAGACTGTTATCACCATATCCTCCCACAATGACTGTATTGCCATCAGCTGAAAGAGAAACTGAACAGCCTTGATAGGCAGCACCCGTATTTCCTGTGCCTACCAACTTACTGCCCTGCTGGATCCACGTACTTCCCGAACGGGTATATACCCAGACAGCACCCTGATTACTGTTATCGTTACTTCCTCCAACAATGGCGGTATTACCATCGGCTGATATAGAAACTGAAATGCCTTGCCCTGCAGCACCTGTATTTCCGGTGCCAACCAATTTACTGCCCTGTTGGGTCCATGTACTTCCCGTACGGGTATATATCCAGGCAGCACCCTGACCACTGTTATCGTTATTTCCTCCCACAATGGCGGTATTGCCATCTGCTGAAACAGCAACTGAAGTGCCCTGGTTTGCAGCACCCGTATTTCCAGTGCCTAACAACTTACTGCCTTGCTGAACATCGGGGTAAGGAGTTGCAGTAACCGTAAAATTGCCGGCACTTGTAGCTGTGCCTAAGGCTGTTGTAATAACCGCTGTTCCTGTAAATGCTCCCGGCATCACCATGCCTACCAAGGTAGTTCCATCGTTAGAAATGGTAATGGCGGTTACACCACCAATGGTAAACGCTGTCGGGCTACTCAAACTGGCACCAGTAATGGTTACTAATGTACCTACCGGACCCGATGAAGGAGTGAAAGAAGTGATAGAGGGTACCCCTAAAGCAGCCTGACACTTTGTTTTTGTAGAAATAGAAGTAGTATTTTGTACCTTATCTGCCGGATTATCTGCCTGATAAGTGTTTCCGGAAGTACCATTACTACCGGAGAGTGCAAACAATGATTGGTTTCCAATCATACATAACATCATAATTCCAAATGAAAGAAGTTTTGTTTTCATAAATTAGTTGTTATTATTATTTTGTCGATTTTTTCAGGAGTAGTTGCAAGTTCTGGTGCTCTCATTCTTTAATATTTAATTGTTATTTTTATTCTTTTTCTGTTGGTATGTTTTTTTCCTCGCAATAATGTTCTACTTCTGTATCGTTTGCAAAATACTTGTCACAAAACTCATCAAGTTCTTTTTCTGTCGATTTGTAATAGCGTTCTTCTGCTGTCATAAGTTTCTCCGTTTGTTCAATAAATTTCTCGAAATCTTTGTTGATTTTGCAAAGTTTATCGATTGTTTTAAAATCTAATTCACGATATTTAGCCGGAAAC
>CAIYTJ010000256.1 GCA_903929065.1 uncultured Bacteroidales bacterium
ACACAACATATTCATTCTGATTTTTTTATCAGGATTTCAAATAGCGTTTTCGCAGGGAGTTATCATATTAGAGAAACAAACCCCTGCCACAGCTGTAACAGTAGTAGCTACCCAGCAAGTAATACTCAAACCCGGTTTTCATGCCGTGGGCACGGCAGGGAGCTTTGATGGCAAAATAGGACCGGTTAACAACGTGTATCCGCTAATTCCTATGGCACAGGGAAGTACGGCAGTAATACCCACCGACCCGAGTTTTGATCAGAACTATATCCGTACATCCACTTATCTGACCGCGGATGCAACTCCGGCGGTAATGAATACCATTCAGTATTTTGACGGACTGGGGAGATCTACTCAAACCGTGGCCCAGAATATTACACCAACCGGTGCCGATTTGGTGTCAAAGGTGGAATACGATGAAGCAGGAAGGGAATGGAAAAAATACCTGCCTGCGTCCGTAGCCGGTAATTTCGGGCAATTTACTCCGGAAAGTAATTTGAGCTCTTCCCGCAGTAGCACATATAATTCCGACAGTCGGGCTTATGTGGAAACCCTTATTGAACCCTCTCCTCTTGACCGCGTAAGCGGTGAGAAAGGAGTCGGAGCGGACTGGGACAGTCATCCAAAAACAATTGATTACCTGACCAGTGATGGTTCCATTGCTAATTTCTATGTAAACAGCAGCAACCAATTATGCAGAGGTGTAAATTACGATGCAGCTACTTTGTTTGTAACTCTGACAACCGATGAAGACAATAAAACGGTTACCGAGTATAAAGACAAACAGGGAGAAATAATCATGAAACGCAGCAGCAATGTTGATACTTATTATGTTTACAATGATTTAGGGGAGCTCAGTTATGTGATTCCTCCGGTAGCCGTGGATAATATGACCGCCCAACGGGTCTATCTTGATTCGGAAGATGTGTTGAAACAATTCTGTTATTTGTATCAATACAATGAACGTGGTAACTGCACTTACAAACGTCTGCCGGGTTGCGAGCCAATCTACATGGTATATGATAAAGCCGACCGGTTGATACTAAGCCAGGATGGGAACCAGCGAGGGAAAAAACAACAGGATAAAAAACAATGGACTGTAACTAAATACGATGCCTTTGGCAGAGTTATAATGACAGGTATAACCTATATTGACAGCACAAAAACATATATTTCACTGGGGAATGACTATTCATCTCAATTAATTACAGAAACCTATAGCAGCGGCACTTACAGCAATCAGTATTTTACAACAGCAATTCCCCTTACTGTAAATTACTATGATAACTATGGATTTATATCAACACTTTCATCCGATAAACAACAGTATTTACACTATGATTCCAACTCCGGTTACGATAAAGCTTATCCCGAAACCGCTGCTTCGGAAAATGATTTAAATGCCAAAGGATTGCTTATTGGTACTTTGACTTTAATTCTGGATGGAACGGACACTAATTACCTGGCAAGCGTAATGTATTATGATGATAAGGGACGAGTAGTACAAAGCAGGGAAACGAATCACCTGAAAGGGTATAACATTGTTTGCAACCAGTATAACTTTACCGGCAAGGTAACCAGAACCTTTAAGAAACACAAGATTGAGGTTTCACCTGAGGTTACTGAATTATACACTTATTCTTACGATAATGCCCAACGTCCATTGGTTACAAATAATTATCTGAACGGAGCCACCATTCCGGTAGTATTGGCCTCAAACAGTTACGATGAGTTAGGACGATTAACCACCAAACTTCGTCATAATACCAAAGATACCGAACAGCATGATTACAATATCCGCAACTGGCCAACACGTATTACCAGCGGTAGTTTTACAGAAAATCTGTATTATAATAGCAATGTGCCAACCGGTACGACGCCTTGCTACAATGGTAATATAGCGTATGGTTCATGGACGTACAAAGGAGCAACAAACAAATACGGTTATAATTATGATGAATTAAACAGACTGTCCACTGCAACCACGTATGATGGGAATAATCAACCTTCAGGAATTAATTATGAATCATATACGTATGACAAACTGGGCAATATAAAAACCCTTTGGAGAAATGGCTCAAACGGTTCGCCTATGGATGGTTTGACATTAACGTATAATGGCAACCAGTTGAAAAAAGTGGATGATATGTTTGGTTCGCAAAATCAGTATTATGTAAAAGAATATAACAATAAAGCCAATCAGACTATTGAATTCAAATATGATGCCAATGGGAATATGATTGAAGATTTAGACCGCGATATCTATACTATTCAATATAATGTATTAAATTTGCCTGACGTTATCCAGTTCAGAAATGGAAACCAGATAAAGAATACCTATGATGCCGGCGGGCATAAGTTAGGAACCGAGTATTTTACCCGTATTACCAATATTCCGACTCCTATAAATCCGGGAGATATTTGTAACTGGACATACAGTGCCAGTCAGGTAAATCAAAGCGGCACTGCTTATATCGGAAACTTTGAGTACAATACTTCACAAGGAAACGCAACACTTACCACATTAAGCCGGATATATAACGAGGAAGGGTATGTGGAAAATCTGTCAAACCCGAATTACTTTTATTACCGCAGAGACCACTTAGGAGATAACCGCGAAGTGTGGTTGGCAAATACCAACACCACTGTACAATGGACTCAGTATTATCCCTCCGGTTTACCCTGGGCAAGTAGTCTAAGCGACAACCCGGGCTTACAGCACAGGAAGTATAACGGCAAGGAGTTTATTGAAATGCATGGGTATGATGCCTATGATATAGTTTGGAGGCAGTATTATCCAGCAATTATGAGGTTTCAGACACCGGATCCTCAAATTGAAGATGCTTACAACTTGAGCCCATATACTATGTGTAGTGACAATATGGTAAACAGAATTGATCCTGATGGTCGTTGGGATAGTGATACGTTCTCAAAAATCATGTCAACCGGACTAAAAACAGCAGGTGTAATAGTTTTAGTGGGTGGTGGACCTGAAGAACCGGCGGGAGATGCAGTTGCTGCAGTAGCATATGTTGGTTTTCTTGCTACAGCTGCTTTTATTGCAGCAACAACGCCACAGCGAGTTGCAGCATTTAAATCACTAAATTCTAGTACTAAAACCTCTTATGACTCAAATACACCAGAAGCTAATACAGCCAACAATAATCAAGCAAAAGCGAATCCAAATGACAATAAAGCACAGGCAACTAGTACTAACTATAGTAACGTTCCAGACCCCAAAAATGCAGGAGATGGTAAAAAAACAACACGAAGTCAACGTCAAAAATTATTAGATGAAAATAAAAAACAAAACAATGGAGAATTGAAAAGTGACGGAGATGGCAGAAAGCTAGATCCTCCATCTAAAAATATTAAAGGGCAAAAGGCAAATATGAATCAGGCAGAAGTGGATCATATAAAACCAAAGTCAAAAGGAGGATCAAATCGAAATACTAATCTAAGGGTAATTTCAAAAGAAGAGAATTTAGCGAAAAGTAATAAATAATAATGAAAAAAGAATTTATTGATGGATTAAATACAGCGGTTTTCACTACAAGATTTGTTTTAGAAAAACGAACTGTTATACTGTATGTATATCATTATGAAGAAGATGGTGCATGGGAATTTTTAGGTAGAGAAGATTGTGTAGAATCTGACTATAGAGTTATTTCGTTGGACGAAATAATTACTATCGATAATTCAATTCTCGAAGTTTCTAACATTCCATTTGGCTATTTTGCATACAGAGAGAATGTTAAAGACGGTTGGAAGGTTAATAGAATAAGCTAATGCTTATGGTTCGGCATAGAGTAACTTAGCCCAATAGGTTCTGCGAGATTAAAAAAGAAGCTGAGTATAATAAATTGAAAATTGAACAAGAAACACATAAAGTTGGGAATTAATTATGCCGCAATTTGATTTTTATATTAGCATTGCAGAAAAAGCTAAGTTGGTTAATCTTATTTTTGAAATGAAGGCTACTCTTGCAGTTGATTCAGATTATATTTTGCCACAATACACAACATTAAAGAATATCCATGAATATCGTAATTTTGCAGAA
>CAIYTJ010000257.1 GCA_903929065.1 uncultured Bacteroidales bacterium
CACTTGAATTTTGTTTGTAATTTTGTGGAAAACAATTTGAATATGAAAAAAGAAGATTTAGCTGCGTGTCCGATTTGCAGCGGATTGAAAATTGACGAAGAGGAATTTCTCGATAATATAAACTATTCGATCAAAACATATCGTAAAAATGAACTCTTTATCCGTCAGGGAAATGTTTGTGATGCCCTTTATATGCTCACGCAAGGTTCTGTGAAAACGGAAATGATAACAGAGAACGGCAGTTTGTTGGGAATCGAAATTATTAAAGCTCCACACCCACTCGCCCCGGCATTTTTGTTTTCAGATAATAATCATTTTCCGGTGGATGTAACTGCTCTGGAAGAAGTGGAAATTATGCGAATTCCGAAAGAAGAAATTGTGAGGTTAATGACAACGAATCCGGATTTTATGCAAAAGTACCTGACTCACAATGCCAACAGAACTCAATTTCTGACAAACCGTTTGCAATTACTTTCTATTAAAACCATTAAAGGGAAACTGGCTCATTTCCTGCTAGAATCTGCGAATGGCAGTGATAAACCTTTTGAAATTAATCGGAATCAGACCGAACTAGCCGATTTTTTCGGCGTGGCTCGTCCTTCGTTGGCACGCAGTTTATCGGAAATGGTGCAGGATGGATTAATCATCATCAACAAAAAAGAATATAAAATACTGAATTCTAACGGACTACGAAAATTACTCATTTAATTATACAAAAACGGTGTCGCTTCATAAAGTGACACCGTTTTTGTAATTAATATGTTATCTGAAATATCCGGCTTTTCCGAATCAGCAACCGTAATTTGATATATCTCTTCCTTCGTAATAATTTATAAAAGCCTTGTTTACCAACCGGTTGCCACCCGGAGTCGGGTAATTTCCGGAGAAATACCAATCACCGGTATGACCGGGACAAGCTTTGTGAAGCCCTTCGATAGTTTGATAAACCAGTTCCACCGGACAATCTACATCGGGAGGTGTAAGCATTTCGGCTATTTTATTCGAGATTTCGTCCTGAGTGAACGGTTCATAAATTCCGGTCACGTAATTAACAACTTTTTCTTTTGGAAAATCTTCCTGGGCTTTTGATTTTTGATAAACCTCGTCAATGATATATTGCCGACCTGATTCTTTCAACAATTCAATGGCTGCACGGAATGCACAGAATTCATTCATTCGAGCCATGTCAATCCCATAATAGTCAGGATAACGAACTTGTGGTGAAGATGAAACAATTACAATTTTCTTCGGTTCAAGACGATTCATTATTTTCAAAATACTCTGTTTCAATGTCGTACCACGCACAATTGAATCGTCTATTGCCACCAAATTATCAACTTTTCCGCGACGAATGGAACCATAGGTTACATCATACACATGCGTTGCCAAATCGTTTCGTTCGTCATTAGTCGAAATAAATGTTCGCAATTTAATATCTTTCAACAGCACTTTTTCAGAACGGATATGCTTTTTAGTTGCTGCTTTAATTCCATCTTTCATACCAAAAAATGCTACTTCGGCAGTGTTTGGAATAAAGGAGAAAACTGTATTATCCATATCATAATCAATGGCTTTCAGAATTGGTTCGGCAAGCATTTCACCTAACATTTTTCTTTCACGGTAAATATCAATATCACTTCCGCGCGAAAAATAAATTCGTTCGAACGAACATTTTGCCAGTTCGGAAGCTGCAGGGGCGAATTGTTTCAAATGTAATTGTTCCATTTTTCTTGATAATCATCGCTTCACCAGGATTCAATTCTTTCACATCCTCTTCTTTTACATTCATCGCTGTTTGAATTACAGGACGTTCTGAAGCTGTTACAACAATCTCATCATCAATATAATAAAATGCCGGACGAATTCCCTTAGGATCACGAAAAACAAAAGAATCGCCATGTCCGAGCATTCCGCAAATAACGTAACCTCCATCCCACATTTTTTCTGATTTTCGGATTAATGACGCAATATCCAGGTTTTCTTCGATTTTTTGAGTAATTACCAAATCATTTGTATAACGTTGGCGAATTTTATTATACTCTTTTTGAACTTCCTGATCAAGCTGAAAACCAAGCGATTCCAACATCAGGAAAGTATCGCCTTTGTCTCTTGGATGTTGTCCTTTAAGCGTTAGATGATCAAATAATTCATCAACATTAGTCAGGTTGAAATTACCTGCCAAAACCATGGTTCGGTTTTTCCAGTTGTGACGGCGAAGAAAAGGATGAACGTATGACAAACCACTCTTACCTGTGGTACTGTAACGCAAATGACCCATATACAATTCACCAGCAAATGGTAATTCAGTTTTCGATATTTCCACACTGTTATAAACTTCGTCAGGCAAGGTTGACATTTTTTTGTTTATGGTTGCAAAAATCTCCTGAATAGCATTTTTTCCTTCTACCCGTTCACGCCAGATATATTCTTCACCCGGAGGCATATCAAGCTTAACAGTTGCCAACCCAGCTCCTTCCTGCCCGCGGTTATGCTGTTTTTCCATGAGCAGGTACATTTTTTGTAAACCGTACTGCCATGTTCCATATTTTTCCTGATAATAATCCAATGGCTTCAAAAGCCTGATCATTGCAATTCCACACATAATTTTATAGTTATATTTTACCCGTTACCTATTGAAATACAAGTAAACAAGTATACATTCAGAATAGTTTTAATTTATTAGATTTAAACGATATCAAATATTTTATTAAATAAAAAACCTCCACGTCAGACGCAGAGGCTTTTAATGCTATTCAACAGTTACCGATTTGGCAAGATTGCGCGGCTGATCGACATCGCAACCTTTTACAACCGCTATATGATATGCCAGCAATTGCAACGGTATGGCCGCCAGCAACGGCACAAGGCATTCTTCAGTGTCCGGTATACTTATGGTGTAATCCGACAAATTACTTACCACTACGTCACCTTCAGTTACAATAGAAATAATTCTACCTTTTCGTGCTTTTATTTCCTGTATATTGCTAACAACTTTCTCGTACATTCCTGCGCTTGGTGCAATAACCACAACCGGCATTTCCTGGCTGATTAATGCAATTGGTCCGTGTTTCATTTCAGCTGCCGGATAACCTTCAGCATGAATATAAGAAATCTCTTTCAATTTCAAAGCACCTTCCAATGCTACTGGGAAATTATATCCGCGTCCTAAATAGATAAAATTCTGTGCGTAGGTAAACGTTTTAGCAAACTGAGCAATTGAATCATCTTGTTTAAGTATTGTTTTAATTTTATCAGGAATTTGAGCAAGTTCATGCACAATTTTCAAATATTCTTCTTTGCTCAATGTTCCTTTTTCTTTACCAATCATCATTGCAAGCATAGTCAGAACTGTAACTTGTGCTGTAAA
>CAIYTJ010000258.1 GCA_903929065.1 uncultured Bacteroidales bacterium
AGCAATTCAGGGCGGAACATTTACAATCGGAGAAAAAGGCGAATACGTTACTGCAGCACCTCAGGATAATCAGCCTCGCCGAATTACAGTCAGTTCTTTTTATATGGATGAATATGAAATCAGAAACAAAGACTGGAATGAATATGTAAACTGGATGAAAGTAGTATTTGGAAAAATCGCTCCAAAATTAGTTCAAAAAGTACAACCAAACGTTAAAGTATGGCGGGAAGAACTAGCCTACAATGAACCATATCTTGAAAATTATTTTACTCATCCATCTTACAATGAGTATCCTGTTGTAGGAATTACCTGGGAGCAAGCAATGGATTATTGTCAATGGCGTACGGACCGGGTGAATGAAAAAGCATTGTGGGAATCAGGCGTGATATTGCCACCTGATTTTTCGAAACTCGACAAACAAACCAGTATTGACTCCATTTCAAATAATTTTGTGTTTAACACTCAAAAATATTTATTGCAGTCAAGTTACGAACCAGCAGCAGGTAAAAATCCTAAAAAGGATTTATACGGAAAAAATCGCAAAGTTGATATGTCAGATGGGATTTTATATTCCGATTTCAGGTTGCCAACAGAAGCAGAATGGGAATTCGCTGCATATGCTATAACTTCTGAAAGAAACGGATTGGTTCCTGAAGGCAAAATTTATCCCTGGACAGGAAATCAGCTACGCAATCCTACAAAAAGACAGTTGGGACAAATGATGGCTAATTTCGTTAGAGGTCGTGGCGACATGATGGGAACATCCGGAAGTCTGAATGATAATGCTACCATTACTGCACCTGTTGACTCCTATTTCCCGAATGATTTTGGACTTTATAACATGGCTGGAAATGTAAACGAATGGGTTTTGGATGTTTACAGAGCTGAATCATTTAGCGACATGGCCGAATATAATTCATTCAGAGGAAATGTATATTTGACACCTATAGTTTCAGGAACGGATGCAATTGGAAATAAAACTTATAAGGTTGATTCATTGGGACGTATTGCAACTGAAGTATCAAAAGGCGATGATGTTCGAAACTTCAAAGATGGTGACCCTTCTTCTCAAATAGATTTTGCTTTAGGCGATTCAGTTGGAATGAGCAATTTGAAAAGTGGGTCAAAAAGCAATGATCCAACTGATATCTTAAGACCAAAAATTTCAGATAAAACCCGTGTTTATAAAGGCGGATCATGGAAAGATCGTGCTTATTGGTTGAATCCATCTACACGCCGATTCCTGGATCAGGATAAATCAGCTAATGATATTGGTTTCCGCTGCGCAATGAGCATGATTGGGAACGTAGAAAAACCAAGAAAATAATATCTCAAAAACTTTAATAAAGCACCATTTCTTTTTGGAATTGGTGCTTTATTGTTTTATATCAATACGCTTTAGAAAAATTTATAACAGATTTTTCAACGTTTTTTTGTACTTTTGTACTCTTAAAATTCGAACATACTCTTTAATTTGAACAGAATGAACAGAACGATTATTGTTGATGCGCTGAAACGAACCGATTTTGGTGCCGAAATAAACATAAAAGGTTGGGTAAGAACCCGTCGAGGGAATAAAAATGTGAGTTTTATCGCGTTGAACGATGGTTCAACAATAAATAATATTCAAGTAGTAGCCGACAACTCAACATTCGGAGATGAATACCTGAAACCAATTACTACCGGTGCCTGTATTAGTGTTACCGGAAAATTAGTTGAATCGCTCGGTCAGGGCCAGCATGTTGAAATTCAGGCTGATTCGATTGAGATTTATGGTATTGCCGATCCTGAAACTTATCCTTTACAGAAAAAAGGCCATACCATGGAATTTCTGCGGGATATTGCACATCTTCGTCCCAGAACGAATACTTTTGGAGCTGTTTTCCGCATTCGTCATCACATGGCAATGGCTGTTCACCGCTTTTTTCACGAACGTGGTTTTTTCTATTTCCATACGCCAATCATCACAGCATCCGATTGTGAAGGTGCCGGACAGATGTTTCAGGTAACCACCATGAATCTTTACGATTTGAAAAAAGATGAAACTGGTTCAATTGATTATTCAAATGATTTTTTCGGGAAACAGGCAAGCTTAACAGTTTCCGGACAGCTTGAAGGAGAACTGGCAGCCATGTCGATGGGTGCCATTTATACTTTCGGACCAACTTTCCGTGCCGAAAATTCAAATACACCACGACATTTGTCTGAATTTTGGATGATAGAACCGGAAGTTGCTTTCAACGAAATTGAAGAAAATATGCAGCTGGCTCAGGATTTCATTCAATATTGCGTGAAATGGGCATTGGACAACTGTAAGGATGATTTAGATTTTCTAAACAATATGTACGACAAAGAATTGTATGAACGATTAAACTTTGTTGTAAATAACGACTTTAAACGGTTGACTTATACGGAAGGGGTAAAAATCCTCGAAGAAGCAGTTTCAAACGGTCATAAATTTGAATTCCCGATTGGTTGGGGAACAGATTTACAATCGGAACACGAACGTTACCTCGTGGAACAACATTTCAAAAAACCGGTTATCCTGACTGATTATCCGAAAGAAATTAAATCGTTTTACATGAAACAAAACGATGATGGAAAAACGGTTCGTGCCATGGATGTTTTATTCCCGAAAATCGGTGAAATCATTGGCGGTTCTCAGCGTGAAGAAGATTATGAAAAACTAAAAAACCGTGCTGATGAAATGGGAGTTCCAACAAAAGACATCTGGTGGTATCTGGAAACACGTAAATTCGGAACTGCTCCACATGCAGGATTTGGCCTTGGCTTTGAAAGATTGTTACTTTTCGTGACCGGAATGTCCAATATTCGCGACGTAATTCCATTTCCACGGACTCCGAACAATGCCGAGTTCTAATTTGTTATGTAACTACGTTTTTTACAAATAAAAGCTATAAAGAGGATAAATAATGCACAAAAACCACATTTTTGTGCATTATTAAGTCAACTAAATTTGGAAGTGTAAGATATTTAGCTATTTTTGCCATCTCAACATTACAAAATCATTAAATTTAATTTTAAAAATGGACAAAGTCACAAAAACCGAATTGGATAATGTAGTAGTTCGATTCTCTGGCGATTCTGGTGACGGAATGCAATTGACAGGAACGCTTTTTTCCCAGCTTTCGGCCATTTTAGGAAATGAAATTTCCACTTTCCCGGATTTCCCATCCGAAATTCGTGCTCCACAAGGTACAGTTGGAGGTGTTTCAGGATTTCAGGTACATTTGGGTTCCAGTAAAATTTATACGCCCGGCGATGATCCCGATGTATTGGTGGTTATGAATCCGGCTGCCTTAAAAGTAAATTCAACCGGCATAAAAAAAGGAGGAGTTATCATTTTTGATGCAGATACTTTTAATAAATCCGGATATGAAAAGGCCGGTTTTAAAACTGAAAATCCATTTGAAGAATTAGGCATTTCGGAAACCGTACAATTAATTCCGGCTGCCCTTTCAACGTTGACTCAAAGCAGTTTGGCCGATTTCGGTTTTGAAAATAAAATTGTATTGCGAAGCAAAAATATGTTTGCACTTGGCTTGATTTGCTGGTTATTCAACCGGCCAATCGATCAGGCCATTCATTTTTTGCAAACCAAATTTGGCAAAAAACCTACCATTTTAGAAGCCAATGTAAAAGTGCTGACTGATGGTTTCAATTACGGTAACAATTTACATTTGACCGTTTCAACTTATTTTGTTGAAAGATCGCACGAAACTCCCAAAGGAAAATATACCAGCATAAGCGGAAATAAAGCTACTGCATGGGGTTTAATAGCCGCCGCTCAAAAATCGGGATTGCAACTTTATCTGGGAAGTTATCCTATTACGCCAGCTACCGACATTATGCACGAACTTACTGCCCGCAAAGATATGGGTGTTAAAGTGGTTCAGGCAGAAGATGAAATTGCCGGTATAACTTCAGCCATCGGTGCCTCATTTGCCGGCTGTTTAGCTGCCACAAATACTTCAGGCCCTGGTTTGGCGCTAAAATCCGAAGCAATCGGTTTGGCTGTTATGGCGGAATTACCCTTGGTGGTGATTGATGTTATGCGAAGCGGACCTTCGACCGGAATGCCAACAAAAACAGAACAAACCGACTTATTACAAGCACTTTACGGTCGTAACGGCGAAAGTCCGGCAGTGGTTATGGCGGCAGGAACTCCTGACGATTGTTTCCATTTTGCATTCATGGCAAGTAAAATTGCATTGGAACATATGACGCCGGTTATTTTGTTGACCGATGCGTTTATCGGCAACGGAACTTCGCTTTGGAAACTTCCTACCTTGGCTGAATTGCCCGAAATTAAACCAAATATCGTAAAAGCCGGAACTGAAGATTACAAAGTTTCCGATCGCGATGAAGTAACCAAAGTTCGCTACTGGAGTTTTCCCGGAATGGAAGGATTTGGACACCGTAACGGCGGTCTTGAAAAGGATTATAATACAGGTTCCATTTCTACAGACCCGATTAACCACGAGAAAATGGTGAATGTACGCGAAGAAAAAATCAACAATATCAGTAAAAGTTTACCTGATTTGAAAATTGAAGGCGATGAAACGGCTGATTTACTGGTTATTGGCTGGGGTGGAACGCACGGACATTTGATGAGTGCTGTTAACTCGCTGACTAAGCAAAACAAAAAAGTGGCAATTGCTCACTTTAACTACATAAATCCACTTCCAAAAAATACAGTGGAAGTGATTCAACGCTATAAAAAAGTGGTGGTTTGCGAATTAAACAGCGGCCAGTTTGCCACTTTTTTACGCTCAAAAGTTCCGGGAGTTGAATTCTTGCAATATAACAAAGTGCAGGGTCAGCCATTCACCGCTCACGAACTGGAAGAACATTTCATTTCATTGCTAAAATAAAAATCTTATTTTACAAAAAAAACATGGAAACAGTAGAATCAACAAAAATTCAATATACAGCCAAAGATTTTAAAAGCGATCAATATGTTCGCTGGTGTCCGGGTTGCGGCGATTATGCCGTACTCAGTTCATTACAAAAAGTCATGGCAGATTTAGGCATCGCACCACACGAAACAGCGGTTATTTCAGGTATCGGTTGCTCGTCACGTTTGCCTTATTATACCAGCAGTTATGGTTTTCATACCATTCACGGTCGCGGTGGAGCTATTGCAACCGGCGTAAAAGTGGCCAATCCGAGACTTACCGTTTGGCAAATTACCGGTGATGGTGACTGTCTGGCAATTGGCGGCAATCATTTTATTCACAGCGTTCGTCGCAATGTGGACTTGAATGTTTTGCTTTTCAACAATCAGATTTATGGTTTAACCAAAGGACAATATTCTCCAACAACTAAAAAAGGATTTGTAACCAAATCGTCACCCTTTGGAACGGTTGAACGTCCATTTCGTCCGGCAGAATTGACAATTGGTGCACGTGGAACTTTCTTCGGAAGGTTGCTTGATGTTGATTTGAAAAATGCTCAGACCACCATGCTTGCTGCTGCCAAACACAAAGGAACATCAGTAGTGGAATGTTTGGTGAACTGTGTTATTTTCAACGATGGAGCGCATGGTTGGTTAGCCGAAAAAGAATTCCGGTCGGACAGAACCATCTTTTTGGAACATAATAAGCCGATGATTTTCGGAAAAGAAAATAATAAAGGATTGGTGCTCGATGGTTTTAATCTGAAAGTTGTAACCATTGGTGAAAACGGAGTTACTGAAAAAGACATTTTGATTCACGATGCGGCTTGTGAAGATACAACTTTGCATATGAAACTATCTTTGATGGAAGGTCCGGAAATGCCGGTTGCACTGGGAATTATCCGCGATGTGGCAGATGAAACTTACGACGAAGCAGTTGAAGCTCAAATTCTGGAAGTTCAGGCTAAATCGAAAGTAAAAACGTTTGACGATCTGATTGCAACCTGCGAACAGTGGGAAATGTAAGAACTTAATAACAATTATAATAGAAAAAGACCTTGAAAGTTTAACTTTCAAGGTCTTTTTTCATCAAAATAATCTAAATCTATATGGAATCAAAATCTATTTCTTTTCAATGTAAGCGAGCACTTCGCCTTTGCGAACAATTTCTCCCTGTTTCTTTTCAATACCAACGATGCGACCGTCGCAGAAACTTCCGATATGTTCCAGTCCGTAGTTGGTTTGAATGGTGCACAAGGTATCATATTCTTTATATTCCTTGCCATAAACCGGTTCAACAGAGCCTTCGTTGAAATCAAGCTCCCAAATTACGCGTCCGGTTGCATTAGAAACCACCGGCTCTGCATTCGGATATTTCATAGCACGTAAATCCGGAAGCTCTACATTTCCTGCGGAATATTTTTCTTTAATGGCAGCTTCCAGTTCTTTTTCAAAACGTTTTTTAGCTTCGCCCGATTTGTAGTCACGATATTGTTTGTCGTGCATAGCAAATTCAAACAATTCTTCGTCATCTGTTCCTCTGTCCCAGCCTTTTTCTTTCATTTCCTCAATGAACTTAGGCAATTCGTTCGGATAATTTTCCTGTGGATTACCTTCGAAAAATTCGAATTTGTTTTTTTCAGCTAGCGCAATGATTTCCGGATCAAGTTTGCCGGGAAGTTTACCGGCTTTGCCTAAAATCATATCCCAGCTATTTTTATCAATCATTCCCCAACGAGGTTGACCTTTAACAAGGAACATAACATTCATCAAGGCAATATTTTTTACATACTGGCTGAATGGCGTTACCAACGGTGGATTGCCGAGTTTAGGCCAGATATATTTTACTTCGTCGAACAACATCACCAGCAATTCGTCGGTGCTGAGTTCTCTTTTATTTACGCCTTTCAAATACGAATTGATTCCGGCATGAACACCTTTTAGGTCAGCCATCAACGAACCCATCATTCCACCCGGCAAACCGCAGCCAACCAATAATGAAGTCATGAATTTATTCCGTTCGTCAATAAAATATCCTAAGAAATCATCTACGAAACTTTGAGTTAAACGGCGTGCTTCCATGTAAGCATTCATATTGATTTCCGGCACTTTGAAACCGGCATCTTTCAACATGGCCTGAATGGTAATCACATCCGGATGAACCATTCCCCATGAAAGTGGCTCCATAGCAACATCTAAGTAATCAATTCCGGCTTTAGCCACTTCAAGCATTGATGCAACAGAGAAACCCGGTCCTGAGTGACCGTGATATTGCATAATGATGTGAGGATGAGCCGTTTTTACTGCTTTTACTATTTTTCCCAACATTTCAGGACGGCCAATTCCAGCCATATCTTTCAGACAGATTTCATCGGCACCGGCTTCAATCAGTTTTTCTGCCATGGTGATGTAGTATTCCGCCGTATGAATTTCGGAATAAGTAATACACAAAGTAGCCTGAGCAATCATGCCGGCAGCCTTGGCATATTGAATGGAAGGAATAATGTTGGTTACATCGTTCAATCCGCAAAAAATACGTGTAATATCAACGCCCTGGGCTTTCTTCACTTTATACATCAATTCACGGATATCAGCAGGAACCGGATTCATGCGCAAGCCATTCAAACCACGATCGAGCATGTGAGTTTGAATACCAACTTCATTGAACGGTTTGGTAAATGTACGAACTGCATCGTTCGGATTTTCACCGTAAAGCAGATTTACCTGTTCGGATGCTCCACCGTTCGTTTCAACACGGGCAAAACAGCCCATTTCAATGATAACCGGCGCAATTTTTGCCAATTGGTCTTTGCGTGGCACATACTTACCCGACGACTGCCACATATCACGGTAAACAAGACTGAATTTAATTTCTTTCATACTGTATTTTAATTTGATAGCATTTGAATAATTCACAAACCTTTCGATTGAATTTAAAACTGTAATAACCTAATAATAAACGGATTACAATTTGATATCAACTCTCTGATTTTGACTGTAAATATCCGATTTTTTTTTCGATAAAAAAAGGAATTAAAGAAATATTTCTCTAATTATTTTTATTGATTTTTCCAGTTAAATATCAAATTGAAACTAATTTTACCGTTAAATAAATGATTGAAAACAGAAAGGCGCGGAAACAGAAATTTCTTAATAAAAACAGCCTTTTTTATTAAAAAATAAAAGTTTCAAGATGTTGAATTAATCTGGTAATTATTCCACCCAAAGTACCAAACCTTTCAAATATTCACCTTCGGGATGGTAAATATTGATGGGATGGTCGGCCGGTTGTGAAAGTTGGTGAAGAATGCGGACATTGCGTTTGCTTTCGGCTGCCGCACTGAAAACTGCCAAGCGAAATTGTTCTTTGGTAACCACTTGCGAACAGGAGAAAGTAAACAGGATTCCGCCAGGTTTAATTTGCTCAAAAGCTTTGGCATTCAATCGTTTGTAACCTTTCAATGCATTGCGCAATGCCTCGCGGTGTTTGGCAAAAGCAGGCGGATCGAGAATGATTAAATCGTATTTTTGCTCCAGGGTATGGAGATTATTCAAATACTTAAAAGCATCTTCGGCAAAAGATTTGTGCCGTGGATCATTTGGAAAGCTGATTTCGAAATTTTTGTCAGTCAAATCAATGGCTTTTGCCGAACTATCGACCGAGTGAACCAATTTTGCTCCGCCCCGCAAGGCATAAACCGAAAAACCGCCCGTATAACAGAACACATTTAACACAGATTTTCCAGACGAATATCTTTCCAGCAATGAACGATTCTCACGTTGATCGACAAAGAAGCCGGTTTTTTGTCCGCGCAACCAGTCCACGTGAAACTGCAAACCGTTTTCGATAGCAGTCAGATCGGCAGTTTCCTGACCAATTAAATAGCCATCTTCGGGCGTAATGTCGGCTTTAAACGGCAATGTCGTTTCCGATTTATAGAATACGTTTTTTACTTCAGGAACATTGGCAACAATGGCTTTTGCAAGCGTTTCCCTGATTTCGTGCATACCGATGGAATGTGCCTGCATCACTGCCGTATCGTCATAAACATCAACAATTAATCCGGGCAACGAATCACCTTCACCGTGAATTAACCGATATGTGTTATTTTGGTTTGGAGCAACCAATCCAAGCGATTGACGCATGGCGTAAGCATTCTGTATTTTTTTGTTCCAAAAATTATCGTCAATTTCACTTTTTTCGAATGAAACAACCCGAACCGCAATACTGCCAATCTGGTAATGTCCAATAGCCAAAAAGTTGCGGTTACTATCAACAACTTTCACCAAATCACCTTCTTTCAGTGTGCCTTCGATTCGCTGTATAGCACCTGAAAATACCCAGGGATGAAACCGTTGTAAACTTTCTTCTTTTTTCGGTTTGAGTTGTATGGTGATCATTTAATAGTCGGTAGTTTTTAGTAAGTAGTTGGTAGTTTATTCGTTTGAATCAGAACTCAGAAGTTTGGCCTGATTTTGTTGCTCGCGCTGCTCATTCAGCTTATCAAGCACCATTTTATCTATTTCTTTTTTGGAAAGTTTATTTTCACGCATCAATTGCAGATAAATCTGCAAACTTGCCCAGGCATCGGTGGCGGCGTAACGTTGCTGTTGTTCAGTCAGTTCAGGACTTTCCCAATTTGTCAGCCGCTGTGATTTTGAGATTTTCTTTTCGAAGAGTATGGCGTAAATTTTCTGCAGACTCAACTCCATAATGCCGTAACTTTGAGCAATTGACTGAATGTCAACTATGTTTTCAGGCATAAATTTATGGTGTTTATTCAGTCCATTGAAATCATCACGCAGAGAAAGTCCTACTTTTTTAATGGTTATATCCGTTAGGAATTCTGCCAATGCAGGAGGAAAACCGATATAATTCAACCGGAAAAGGAAGCAATGATTTAGCGTTGAAATCTGAACCAATGAAACTTTGTGATAAGTCCCGCGCGTAAAAGACGGCTTGGTTTCTGTATCCAGACCAACCACTTTTGCTTTGCGAAGTTCCTCGATGGCCGGATGAACTTTGGACAAATCGTCGACCAACGTTATTTTTCCTTCGAAAATAACAACCGGCAACAAATTTATTTCTTCTTTGGTTATTTTAGATTTCAACATTTCTTATTTCAATAATTTATCCAGATCATCGTCATCATCTTCGTGAAGGAAATTGAGAAACGAGTTTCGGTCTATTTTTCCTGATGCCGATAAATCTTCATCCACTTCTTCGCCAAACCCATCAGCAAAACGGATGGAATGCAGCGCACGCAACCCATTCAATAATTTTTGACCCCAATGTTCACCAAAAGTTTCGAGGCAAGTCACCAGCGCATCATTCATAATGTCCGTTTCTCCTAATTGAAAATTGGCAGCAAAGTCTTTCAATTCCTGATAAATATCTGCCAGATTTTCCGAAACGAAAGCAGCAATCGGGGTGTCACTAATGGCCATATCGGGGTGAAAAACTTCGAGATATGAATCGTCCGGCCCCAGAATTTGCTCTAATTGTTCTTTCACAAAAAGATAATCTTCCTCATTTACAAAGCGTTCAGTAGCATCATCAAACACACGTTCCGGAATTTCAATCAATGAGGCTTTCAGGTACAAAAGCGGCAATAATTTCACCGATTTACGAACGAAATCAGGTTGAGAAAATTCGGCAGCATGTTCAAAAAACAGGCAAGTTTCGGCAGCGACGGTTACAAATTCAATGACATTTTTGCTGTAAACAATGTGGTCGGGTAATTGATCGAAATCCATTGATTGATTCTGGTTTATAAACTACTGCAAAAGTAAGAAAAAATATCCGTTTAGGGATGCCGTATTTTATAAAGAAGATCAACCACATAGAATTCATAGTTTCATTCATGGCATGCCAAGCGGTAAACCGAGCGGTATCACATAGA
>CAIYTJ010000259.1 GCA_903929065.1 uncultured Bacteroidales bacterium
CGATCTTCAGGTTTCCAGGGACAACGTCAATGGACAGACTTTATGCCTAATGGTGATTTCTCTGAAGCTATTTTGAATACTTCATTTGATTGGAACGGGATTCGTGAAGCATTCATTGTCGCAACTGAAAATGATTCATTGAATGGCGTAGCAATGTTATTTGGAAAATTATTGACCAATACTGCTCAGGTTTTTGCTGATGTTCGTACGTATTGGAGTCCCGAAGCTGTTGAGCGTGTAACCGGTCATAAGTTGCAAGGATTGGGAGCTAATGGTCTGATACACTTAATCAATTCTGGTTCAGCGGCGTTGGACGGAAGTGGACAGCAAACCATTGATGGAAAACCTGTTATGAAACCTTTCTGGGAAATTACCGAAGAAGAAGTTCAGAAAACACTTGACGCAACAACCTGGTATCCTGCCGAAGGTGAATATTTCCGTGGCGGTGGTTATTCTTCAAACTTCCTGACAAAGGGTGGAATGCCGGTAACAATGGCACGTATAAATTTGATAAAAGGTCTTGGACCGGTTCTTCAACTTGCTGAAGGTTGGACTGTTGAAATTCCGGCTGAAGTTCATAAAAAGTTGGATGATCGAACCAACAAAACATGGCCAACAACCTGGTTTGCACCACGTTTGACGGGTGAAGGAAGCTTTTCCGACGTATATTCGGTAATGAATAACTGGGGCGCTAATCACGGAGCATTCAGCTACGGACACATTGGTGCAGATCTGATTACATTAGCTTCAATGTTACGAATTCCTGTTTGTATGCACAATGTTGATGAGTCAAAAATCTTCCGTCCAAGTGCGTGGGCGGCTTTCGGAATGGATGTTGAAGGTGCTGATTATCGTGCTTGTCAAACTTATGGTCCACTGCATAGGTGATTTAAATAAAATAAAATTCAAATGGAACATTAAATGTTTTCCATTTGATTATAGCAGGATAATTATTACATCCAATGATGGAAATGACTCTCAGTTAAAGGAATACCATAAATTTTAAAACGAGGCTGAAAAATCATTTTATCGAAACGAATCAATAATTGAATGATACAAAAAAAATAAGTTTATAAATGGATACTGCTGATTTACAGTCAGAATTTAAAAATCATCTTAATCAAAATGGCATTGATGATTTTGGACTTATTGTTAACTCAGTAGGGCTTAAAATCATCAAGGCTAATTGTAAAACAGCATCTGCCAAACATTCACGAGATTATAAAATTTCTTTTACAAGAGGAAAGATTTCTGATGAGTTTAAAATTATTTATATTACCAATGGTGAAGGTTTTTTGAGGTTCCATGACAATGAGGAAGTAAAATTAACGCAAGGAAATGCATTGATAATTCGTCCAAATCAGGCTTATGAATATTTTCATAATAACAAAACGGAATGGAAAGAGTATTTTATCCGGTTTGAAGCAAATGATACCTTTTTTCAAAGTATAAATGAGCTTTTTAATGGTAATAATCAATTAATTGAAATCGGATTTAATGAGGATTTAATCCGACTATTTAACAGAGCTATTGACATTGTTAGAGATCAACTAAAATCATCACA
>CAIYTJ010000260.1 GCA_903929065.1 uncultured Bacteroidales bacterium
CCTGCCTGCCCAATGAAACCCTGAAATGAGTACCGGGGTTTACAAAGGTTTACAGATTTTGGAAAATTTCGTGGTTCTGATTTGGGGCTGAAATCAGAAAAAGGTTACAAAAGGTTACATAATTGGTGATTTTGAATTTTTGCGGCATTTTGCATAAAATCTGATCTAAAAAAGCAATACTGTCCTGCTTTTTTAGCAAAAAGGGGCTGGGTTTGAGTTTGCGCAACGCATAAACCGTTGAATCCCAATTTAATCAAAAAATAGTGCACGAAACATTTGCAACTATGTTAGCAAAATCTATCTTTGCAGTCCATTTTTTGAAAAAACACGTTTAAAAATCATATAATTGAATGGGTCACAAAACAAGTCCAATAGCTAATCGTCTAGGAATCGTAAGAGGATGGGACAGCAACTGGTTCGGCGGCAAAGACGCTGGGTTGAAACTCGTTGAAGACGAGAAAATCCGCCAGTACATTAAAGCCCGTATCCAGAAGGGTGGTATCGCTCGCATTGTAATCGAAAGAACAATGAAGAGAGTAACTGTAACTATTCATACCAGCCGCCCCGGTATTATTATCGGCCGTGGAGGTGGGGAAGTTGACCGCGTTAAAGAAGAATTAAAGAAACTTACCGGTAAGGAAGTTCAAATCAATATCGTTGAAATACGTCGCCCGGAGTTGGAATCGGCCATTGTTGGTGAAACCATCGCTAAGCAGTTAGAGGCTCGTATCAACTATAGAAGAGCACTTAAAATGGCTATTGCTTCGGCAATGCGTATGGGTGCTGAAGGAATCAAAATCCGCGTATCCGGCCGTATCGGCGGTGCGGAAATGGCTCGCAGCGAAGAATATAAGCAAGGAAGAACTCCACTTCATACCTGGAGAGCTGATATAGATTACTCTATTACTGAGGCGTTGACCATTTATGGCAAAATCGGTATTAAAGTATGGGTTTGTAAAGGCGAAGTTTACGGTAAGAAAGATTTAACCGGTGCTTTTTCGGGCGAACAAAAAGAAGAAAAACGTCAGCCTAAAGGTAGGATTGAAAGAGATAGCCCGCGCGGAGAAAACCGTGGAGGTGGCCGTGGAGAAAGAACTGAAAGAAGAGAGCCAAGAAAGTAAGCTCAAGTATTGAAATAACCAGAATAGAAAAAATAAGTAGTCATGTTATTACCTAAACGGACCAAGTTCAGAAAGACCCAAAAAGGAAGAGTTTCTGATGTAACTTACAGAGGACACGAAATTGCCTTCGGTACCTACGCATTAAAGGCGCTTGAAAGCGGCAAAATCAGCAACAAGCAAATTGAAGCTGCCCGTGTTGCTTTCACCCGTTTCATGAAACGTGAAGGGAAAGTTTGGATTCGTATTTTCCCTGACAAACCAATTACCAAGAAGCCTTTAGAGGTGAGAATGGGTAAAGGTAAAGGTAACCCTGAAGGGTGGGAAGCACCTGTTCAGGCTGGTCGTATCATTTTTGAAGTGGATGGTGTTTCGCGCGAAGTAGCTGCTGAAGCTATGTTACTGGCAGCCCACAAAATGAGTGTAATGACCAAGTTTATTACCCGCAGAGATGCAGTTGAAGGATAATCGCAAATTCAGGAATTTAAATAATAAGTAAGGCCATGGGAGTAAATAAGAAAGTAAACCACGAAGACGTAAGGCAGTTTGTAACTGAAGATTTAGTTGCAAAAATTGCTGCTGATAAAGCTGCATTGGACAAATTAAAATTTAGCCACGCAGTTTCTTCATTAGATAATCCAGCCTCTATCAGGGTTAAAAGAAGAGACG
>CAIYTJ010000261.1 GCA_903929065.1 uncultured Bacteroidales bacterium
ATACGAAATACAATCATGACTATTATTGTAAATGAAATCATATATATAATTTTTATCCCACAAACCATTTAAAAAATTGTACGATTTAGAGTTTATGATATTATTATTTGCATCATAATAATAGTTATCCTTTGTTGATTCCCACATAATTTTTGTATTCCAGTCGAGGGAATAAGTTATAATTGTGGTATCCCTTTTTAGCGAATCATAGAAATAGCGTGTCATTCCTGAAGGTGAAGAATAACCAAAATAATATTTATTTATAGTTGTAAGCAAATTGTTAGCATAAATATATTCACTCCTATCGGCATTATTTTCAAAATTCAACGTATCACTCCTTTCTTTGATTGTTTGGATTCTATTATTTCCGTCATAAATTGTTTTTGTACGACGGGAAAAATTTACAATCCCTTCGGATGAATCATACTCATCCCGTATTGTATAATTACTACCATACCTATATACATACTTATAACTAAACTCCAGTACATTCGTCGTATCGTTAGACTGCATAGAATAAAATACTATCATTCTGCCCAGGCTATCGTATTTACATTCAATTTTAGCCTTAGTCATATTAATCAATCCCTCCAGACCCTGCGTAAACACAAGGCTATCCAATTGATATCTTACCGGTTCACCCTTTTTCACTTTATAATATGGTGATGTTACTCCTGTGCCTAGCAGAGCTGAAGGCTTGTGTGCCGATACTTTTGAATTCGGAAAGATACCATCCATAATAGTCTGGACTTGTTCTTTACTTTTTCTTATAGGATTTTGTGCAGTCAGATTACTGCAAATAAACATTAGGGCTATAGCTCCCAAAAAACACTTCATTGTTATCTTCATTTTTAATTCTTATTAGTTGGCCTCACGGCCTGCGTTTATTATTTACAGTTCAATCTGATCTTTTTTCAAATAAAATCCCTTTAAAATTTTCCCCACCACTCTTTTCGACAGAGGAAAATTGGTTTTTTAATCCACCCGGATATTCAGCAACGCATGTGAATAATTCTGCAGCTTCATTCACATCTGTTCGCACAAACAAAAACGGATGTTTGTCCACAAAACAAAGAAAATAAGTGCTCTGATGTTTCTATGATCGAAAAGTGCTACAAATGTACAAACATATTTTTAAATGATTATTGCATTCATAAACATATTTGCAATTTGTTTTTGTGAATTTGTGGAATGCACATTTTACGGGGGTTTGTAAAGAAAATCTCCGAACAAGTTGGGTTGCCCGGAGATAGTTAAATAGCAATAAATCGAAACAGAAGCGACATTATTCCAACAAAGCTTTTTCAGCGTCCCGTACTTTTTGAAAAGTAAATTGACTCAGAATATCATCTTTGTAAATACAAATTTCATCGTTACATAAATTTCCGATGCTTCCCTGATGAGTATGTTTCACCGTTTTGTCGGGTTTGAAATTTCCGGATTCAATTTCCAAACCAACTTGTTTATAGGCATCACGGAATGGCACGCCCGAAAGTGTCAGCCGGTTCACTTCTTCCACACTGAACAAATAATCGTAACGCGAGTCTTTCAGTATTTCAGTATTGACTACAACCTGTGACATCATCATGGCCGTCATTTCCATACAATCAGTCAATTCGGCAAAAGCGGGTACAAAAATTTCTTTTATAATTTGCAAATCACGAAAATAACCGGATGGCAAATTATTGGTTATCAACATGATTTGTTGGGGAATTGATTGAAGTTTATTGCATTTGGCGCGCGTCAGTTCAAAAACATCGGGATTTTTCTTGTGCGGCATTATGCTCGAACCGGTTGTAAATTCATCGGCAAGTTTTATAAATCCAAAATTTTGCGAAGTGAACATGCATGCATCAAAAGCCAGTTTGGCAACGGTTGCAGCCACACTTGCCAGTGCATTTGCCACGGTGCGTTCCATCTTTCCGCGTCCCATTTGCGCATAAACCACATTGTAATTCATCGTGTCGAAACCCAATAAATCAGTGGTCAATTGGCGATCGAGCGGGAATGAAGATCCGTATCCGGCTGCCGAACCAAGCGGATTGCGGTTGGTAATTTTCCAGGCGGAAAGCAATAATTGCAAATCGTCAGCCAGACTTTCAGCATAAGCGCCAAACCAAAGTCCGAATGAGGAAGGCATGGCCACCTGCAAATGCGTATAGCCGGGAAGCAAAACGTCTTTATAATTGTTGCTTTGCGAAATCAACACATCGAATAAATCATTTAATGTTGATACCGTTTTTTCGATTTCAGCTCGCGCAAAAAGTTTTAAATCAAGCAAAACCTGATCATTGCGTGAGCGGCCACTGTGAATTTTCTTGCCAACATCACCCAATTTGCAGGTTAAAAGCATTTCCACCTGCGAATGAACATCTTCTACGCCTTCTTCAATTACAATTTCACCCTTTTCAGCAAGATTGTAAATATTTTTTAATTCTGCAAGAAGTGATTTCAGTTCTTCGGCTTGCAACAAACCAACAGATTCCAGCATCCGGATGTGAGCCATCGAACCAAGCACGTCGTACTTTGCCAGAAATATATCCATTTCGCGATCGCGGCCAATGGTAAATGCTTCAATTTTAGCATTAACTTGTGTGCTTTTTTCCCAGAGTTTTGCCATAATCCGATTGAATTTGTGTTATTTGCTCAATGTTTTAGCCAATAAATCAGCTATTGAATTGACGCCTTCCTGTAATTTTTTGTCGACCATCATTTTTATCATCATCGGCAATTCTGCTTTGACAGTCAGCTTCATGTTTGTGTTATTTTCATCGACAGCTTTCAGTTGAATCCACACCATTACTTCTACCGGTGCATTCTCCGAAACGAGTTTTATGGTTTTGAAAGGATCGCGTTCCACAATGCGGAAACCCATTTTTCCAAATCCGTCCACCACAAAACTGCAACTGTCAGAATCGAACTGCAATTCACGGGCTTTATCTTGTAAAGAAGGATTACTGGCCAGATTTTCAAGGTTTTTCAGGTCGCTTAGTATGCCAAAAACCACTTCTTCGTTCGAAGAAATGGCCTTTATTTCGCTTTCGTATGTTGTCATATTTTTAATTTACGATTTATTAATTTACGATTTACAATTGCAAAGTAAGATTTTCAGTTTTTAATCCATTTTTATGAACCAAATAAATTCCTGTTAGTTCAATCGTAAATTGTAAATCTTTCAATTGTCAATTTATTCGGTTTTCCAGATTGATGGGTTTTGACGCCATTCCTGCAATGTTTCAATATCGTCAGCCGTAATGTAATTTGTTGCCAATGCTTCAGCCAAAACAGCTTCGTAATTACATAAAGTCGTCAATTTCACCTTTGCTTGTTTGAATTTTTGTTCTGCCACAGGAAATCCGTACGTGAAAATAGCAACCATCCCAAGCACTTCAGAGCCATCTTTACGAATGGCTTCAACGGCTTTCAGGCTGCTTCCGCCTGTAGAAATCAAATCTTCAATTACCACTACTTTTTGACGCGGACGTAAATCGCCTTCAATCATATTTTCCAACCCGTGATCTTTTGGTGTGGGACGGATGTAAACGAAAGGTAAGCCCAGTGCATCGGCCACAAGTGCTCCCTGTGCAATGGCACCCGTTGCAACGCCGGCAATTACTTCCACTTCCGGATACATTTCCAGAATTAAACGTGACAATTCTATTTTGATAAACGTGCGGATATTCGGGTATGAAAGCGTTTTGCGGTTATCGCAATATATGGGCGATTTCCAACCCGAAGCCCAAATAAACGGATTATTTGGTTGTAATTTTACGGCTTTTATTTTGAGCAATTTTTCAGCAACGCTTTTTTCTAATGGTTTCATTTTGAGTAATTTTAATGTTTGACAAACAACTAAATCCAATCTTTTAATTATTTTGCAAAAGTACGCAAACTAGTTGAGACACGAAATACAACGAATCATATTATACAACATTTTTTTAAATTTAAAATTGAAGTAATTGTTTTGTAACTGCAATGAAATCAGAATAATGGTGACAAAAATGCATCTTCAATGTGGTCAATTTTAAATGTTTGGCCTTGCGGAATAGCTGAAATGACATCAAACCTGGTTTCACCCTGCCAGTCGAAGCGGAAAATATATTCGTGAGTGGCATTAACAATATTCCGGATTTTCTTTTTGGTAATTGCTTCTGCAGGATGTTCAAATGTATCGGTTGAACGTGTTTTTACCTCAACAACGATTAACAACCCATCTTTTTCAGCAACAATATCGAGTTCCAATTTTCCAAATTGCCAATTTGTGTGTCGGATTTTGTAACCTTTTGTTCTCAAATATGCCTGGGCATATTCTTCGCCAAGATTGCCTAATTCATTGTGTTCTGCCATAAATTTAGTTTAATGGATAATCAGTTTAACGGTTAATTCTTTGAATCTGAAAACAAAAATACAGTTTTTTGTTATATTCCCGTTAAAATCGATAAGATAATATTATTTTTGTGGCGGTTTAAACACACCTTATGGCAAAAAAGAATACAATTCCGGCATCACAACGCAATTCGCTGCGTACAAACAGACAAATATTTACCCTGAATGATGAGGAAAATAAGGCGTTGAATCGCTATATTTCAAGATATAAAGTGAAAAATAAGTCGAAATTTATTCGTGAAACGCTCATGCTTGCCATTATTCGAAAGATGGAAGAAGATCATCCAACCTTGTTCGATTAATCAATATTTTTCTTTTCGCTCGTAACTTTGTTTTTTAATAAAACACATTAAATCTATAAAACTATGGAATATTTACTCGCCTTATTCGCTTTGATTGCAGGTTTTTTGGCAGCGTGGTTTATAGTTTCGCGCAAATTATCATTCCAACGAACTACTTTTGAATCAACTGAAAAGCAACTTTTAACCGCTCAAAATGAGACTGAAACACAAAAATCAGTTGCACTTGAGACACTCCGGATGAAGTCCGAAGAAATCCTGCGTTTGCAGCTGCAACTGGCTCAGCAACTGGATTTGGCCAATAATCGTGGCATAGAAGTTGCTACGCTAAAAACCATTAATGAAAATCTGGCCGAAAAGCTCGAAAATCAGAAAAGCGAAATTGATAACCTTCAAAAGCGACTGACTACAGAGTTTGAAAATATTGCCCAGAAAATTTTGAAAGAACGTTCCGACGAATTCTCGCTTTCAAACCATAAGAATATGAGCGATATTCTCAATCCGTTAAAGGAAAAAATTCAGAGTTTTGAAAAGAAGGTAGACGAAACGTATGATAAAGAATTGCGCGATAAAATCAGCTTACGTGAAGAGGTAAGGAAGCTTACCGAACTAAATACAAAAGTAAGCGAAGAAGCCAATAACCTGACGAAAGCGTTGAAAGGTGATGTAAAGAAACAGGGAAACTGGGGTGAAGTAATTCTGGAACGCGTTTTGGAACGGTCGGGATTGACTAAAGGTCAGGAATTTGAACGCGAGGAAGTGGTTGATGGAGCTGATTCGAGCGTTCAGCGTCCGGATGTGATAATTCATTTGCCTGATAATAAACATATTATTATAGATTCGAAAGTTTCGTTGGTGGCTTATGAGCGATTGATGTCAGCCGAAACAGAAGATCATCGGGTTTCGTACCTGAGAGATCATATCAATTCGTTACGCAGTCATGTGAAACTGTTAAGCGAAAAGAATTACCAGAATGCGCAAAACCTGAACACACCGGATTTTGTGTTAATGTTTTTGCCGATTGAGGCTTCGTTTTCAGTAGCGGTACAGGGCGACAGTGAGATATTTGCCTATGCGTGGGAACGAAAAATAGTGATTGTAAGTCCTACAACGTTGCTGGCGACTTTGCGAACCATTTCTTCCATTTGGAAACAGGAAAACCAGACTAAAAATGCGCAGGAAATAGCCCGGTTGAGTGGTGCGTTGTACGATAAATTTATTGGTTTCGCTGAAGATATGGCCAAAATAAAAGCCAATATTGACCGAACTTCCAACGCATTTGACGATGCGATGAAAAAAATGAAAGACGGCTCCGGAAATATAATCCGAACAGCCGAAAAAATAAAAGAACTTGGAGCAAAAACCGGTAATAAATCATTGCCTGCCGGTTTTGAAAACTATTGAGATATGGTTTTTTGCAACAAGTTTATATGAAATTAATGTCAATAAGAAATGAAAGTTAGGTTATTCAGTTTAGTTGTTTTTTTGTTTTTAATTTTGGAAGCGGAATCCATTAATCCTAAACAACATCTTGCCTTTAATTCAACATCCAACCATATAAATGTCGACAGCCTGCTAAAAGCCAGTTTGTCCGACACCATTTCCAAAACAAAAATTCCGGTAAAACATCACCGTTCAGGTTTCAAACAATTAATCAAGAGCCGTGAAGTTCAGCCTGTGGATACTCAAGTAACAAAACCCATTTCAAAGCTATCTGCGGATACAATTGTTCATTTTACATTACCAAACGATATAAAACCCGTTAAAGTAGATACGTTACTTTTATTGGCCAATCCGCTTTTCATCGAATTGGTTTACAAAGGTCTACCTATTCCGGAGCAATCCAAAAGTACCGCTGATTTAAAAGCTTTATTTTATGGAAAAACCTTTAAATCGCCGATAAATCAGTATCAAACCGATTCGACAAACCAGGAAGCTGAAAAAATCATTAATAATTTACGAAATGATGCTCTTGATAATATTTCTCAAACGGCATTGAAATTATATATTATGAATGCTGATCAATTGCCCGATCCGGAAGGAAACCGAAGCCGCTACATAATTAAAAAACCACTTACCAATGTTCAGTTTATTGGTCAGAATGACCGAAATTCTTATAATCGTACGAGAATAGAAGTAAAAACAATCCAGCAGGGACCATGGCAATACAAAGCTTTATCGCAGCTTCAGTTTTCGGAAAGTGTAATTTCTAAAAACTGGTATCAGGGTGGTTACAGCAACCTGGCAGTGTTGGGGATTTTAATTGCAAAGTTGACCTATGATGATAAAAAATGCATTCAATGGGATAATAGCGGTGAGTGGCGTTTGGGATTCAATTCTGTTGCCGGCGATACATTACATTGGTTAAGCACAAACGATGATGTGTTGAAAATCAATAGTAAATTGGGCATAAAAGCGGGCGGGAACTTTTTTTACAGTGGTTCTGTAGATTTTTCAACTCAGTTTTTCAACAGCTACAATGGAATAAATTCCACTACATTAAAAGCGTCATTTTTGGCACCTATCCGGTTGAATATAGGTGTCGGGCTGGATTATAAATACAAGAAAATGTTTTCATTAATGCTTTCGCCGTTTTCGTATAAATACATTTATGTCAATCCCACAACTGGTATCAATCCGAATCTTTTCGGTGTAAAAACGGGTGAGCATGTGTTGAGTGAAATTGGTAGTGCGTTTAAAGCAACTTATTCACAACAGGTCACCCCTGAAATTCAGGTTGATTCGAAATTGACATTTTACACAAATTACCAAAAAGTGGAAGTGGACTGGGAAGTGGTAGGTAATATGACCATAAACCGATTTTTGTCAACACGCATTTCATTTAATCCACGTTATGACAATACGGTTATCATGGCTCAGGGACATTATGCGGATATTCAGTTTAAGCAATTGCTTAGTGTTGGTTTTTCGCACAAATTTTTGTAGTTCAAACTTCGAATAAACGATGCCATTCGTCGAATTTTGCTACTTCTGCTTCGCCGTATCTGATCAGGTATTTGCGAATCCGGTCAATTGAATGCGGTTCATCCAGTTGTGTTTTAGAAAAAAACTTGTCGGAATAACAAATCAGTTGCTCTTCCAAAGTTACCGGCAGCATATCGCGATGGGGAAGCGGCAGGTTTTTTCCCTCTATCATTTTCAAACTCAATCCAACTCCGGTGTGCCTTTCACAAACCAATGCGTGTTGTGGATAACCTTCAATACGAAGAATTTCGGCACCTAAATAACCGTGTTCAATATATTCGTGTGAACCGTGGCAGTGAATTCGCGGTGCATTGCATTTGAAAATCCCAATATCGTGCAGCATGGCAGATTCTGCCACAAATTGAATATCCAATTTAAACTCGGGATGCTTCGCGGCAATTTCCAATGCTTTATTTTTTACCTGCTCACTGTGCTTCAATAAAATATAATGTATTTCACTTCCCGAAAGATAATATTTATCAATAATATTAGCTGGATTCATTTTAATCTTTTAATTTCGCAATACAAAATTACAACAATTCCAACCGATAAGCGTTCAAAGAAACACTAATTTTAATTTCACGTATAAAAATATGGAAATAAACGATTGTAACTGGCCGGGCAATGATGCCTTAATGCGTGCTTACCACGACGAAGAATGGGGAAAACCCCTTCACGATGACTGGAAATTGTTTGAATTTATGGTTATGGATGCCTTTCAGGCGGGCTTAAGCTGGCGAACCATCCTTTACAAACGTGAAAACTTCCGCCGGGCGTTTGATAATTACGATGTTGAAAAAATTGCGTTGTACGATGAGGATAAAATTCAGGAATTGATGCAGGATGCGTCCATTATCAGAAATCAGGCCAAAATCCGTGCTACGGTTGGAAATGCAATAGCTTTTCTGAAAGTTCAGGCTGAATTTGAAACGTTCGATAAATATATCTGGCAGTTTACCGGCGGAGAAACCATCATGAATCATCCCACGATGAATGCCGAGATCCGGGCTAAATCGCCCGAATCGGATGCTATGAGTAAAGATTTACTGAAACGCGGTTTCAAATTCGTGGGTTCGACCATTTGCTACGCTTTCATGCAGGCAGCAGGCATGGTGAACGATCATTTGGAAGGCTGCCAGCATAAATAGTTGGCAGTTTGGTTTGGAATTAATTTTCAAAACGAGATGAGCAAAAGCTTAAATCGTAATTCATCACTAGTTTTGGAGCTATTTCATCCTGCCACAGAAACATCAAATCCTCTTTCGCGAGCTTTATCTGCTATAATATTCAATTCTTCGACGCTAACTTTTTGAAGAGTTTTTGTCGGAGCTTCACGGTCGAGGCTGTAAATCATCACTTGCTGCGGACGAATTTCCTCCAGTGCTTTGAACCAGGCTTCAATTTCTTCATCGGTGGTATTATCGAAACTTTCGCCCTTAAATTCACCGCACAAAAACATGGTTTGAATAATCAGCTTCCCATTAAATTTCTTCAAATGCTCCACGAACCACGCCACATTTATTTCTTTTCCAACCGGACAGTCAATCAGTTTCATGGTGCGGTCGATGGCAGAATCGAATTTCAGGATATTATTATCGACTTTATTCAATGTCCGGAAAACATTCGGTTTGTGAATGCGGGTGGAATTGGACAACACGCTGACTTTGGCAGTCGGGCAGTATTGGTTTCGAAGAGCGATGGTATCATCAATTATTTCTTCAAAGTCGGCATGCAAAGTCGGTTCACCGTTTCCGGCATAAGTAATCACATCCGGAATTTGTCCTTCGGCAACCATTTCCTTCAGTTTAGCCTCCAAAGCTTCATGCACTTGCTCTCGGGTGGGAATTGGCGATTCCTGCATGGTAGTATTGTAACCGCATTCGCAGTAAATGCAGTTGAATGAACATATTTTGGCGTCAATTGGCAAAAGGTTTACACCCAGCGAAAGCCCGAGACGGCGGCTGTGAATTGGTCCGAAAATGAGTTGGTCGAAGAGAAACATTATTTTAGTCTATGGTCTATAGTCTATAGACGCGGTTTTACAATTAACAACGTGAACTTGCCTGTGGCAGGCAGGGCTAATATCGCGAACGAAGTGAGTAAATAACTATAATTTAATTATAATCCGTTCCCCAAGCGTTTTCGAAAGTTGTTTTTTGACAACTTCCAGCTGATCCCAGTCCTGCATGATTTGTTGGTACAGAACCGTGTTTTTAGAATCGTTCGCGGCTTTTAATTCGATCAGTTTTTGCTTTATCATGTCAATAAAGACGCTGTTTTTATATTCAAAAACCAACCGGGGAATCAACACGTCCAGGCGCTCGGCATCCGTCTCAATCTTTTTTATTTTGGAGTGGATTTTGCTTAGCGTGTATTTTTCCGAAATCAGATCGGCTGTAAGCGTACTGATTTCGTTGTGGGGGTGATGCAGAAAGAAACGTTCTGCCACAAAGCCTTCCTGATGGGCATTGTTGCGGTATTCTTCAATCATCAACGCATGAAGCGGGAGACTGAAAGTCAGTTTGTCCTGTTCCAGTTCAAATAAAATATATGCCCCAACTGTTACCGGCAGGTTTTCGTTTTCGGTAAAATATAAAGTCGAATCTCCGTACTTTACCAGGGCTTCCAGAATATGCCTTTCGTGCGCTTCAAACTTGGCGCCGATAGCCGATTTCGCTACAAAGCTTTCCGATTCGGCCGAATGAGGTGCATCGGTAATTTCAGTCTGGCGACGGGTGGCGATTTTTTCCTGTTCGGCGTTTTTCAGTTTGTTGATTTCGTAGTAAAGCATTTGCTCGTCCACGTTCAGCAGCGTGCTGCAATCTTTCACGTATTCGCCGCGTACCGCCGAATTGGGAATGATGGAAATGCTTCGCACGATGTCCAGCACCAGTCCGGCACGTTTTACCGGGTCGTTTCCGGCGTCGGCCAACAACAGGTTGGTTTTGAAACGGATAAAGTCGGAAGCGTTGCGCTCCACGTATTCAATAAAATCGGAAGCGTTGGTTTTGCGGGCAAACGAATCAGGGTCGTCACCATCGGGCAGAAGCAGAACCTTGATATTTAGTCCTTCTTCGAGCAATAAATCGATACCACGAATGGATGCTTTGATACCGGCCGGGTCGCCGTCGTAAATCACCGTTACGTTTTCGGTGAAGCGGTGGATAAGCCGGATTTGTCCCGGAGTAAGCGAGGTACCGGACGAAGCCACCACGTTTTCAATGCCGCTCTGGTACATCGAAATCACGTCGGTATAACCTTCCACCAGGAAGCAGCGTTCCTGTTTCACGATGGATTGCTTGGCAAAATAAATGCCGTACAGTTCGTTGCTCTTGTGATAAATTTCCGATTCGGGCGAGTTGACATACTTCGCCATCTTGTCGTCCTTTTTCAGGATGCGGCCGCCGAATGCTACCACTTTTCCCGAAAGCGAATGCACGGGAAACATCACACGGCCGCGGAAACGGTCGGCGAGGTAATTGTTGTCGCCTTCGAGCGTGAGACCCGTTTTGAGCAGGTATTCTTTGTTGTAACCGGCTTTGATGGCCGCCTGCGTGAACGCGTCGCGCTGGTCGAGGCTGTAGCCGAGTTGGAATTTCTGGATAATGTCGTCGCGGAAGCCGCGTTCGCGGAAATAGCTGAGCCCGATGGATTTGCCGTCGATATGGTGGTGCAACGTGTGTGCAAAGTGTTTTTGGGCGAATTCGTTGACCAGAAACATGGATTCGCGGTCGTTGCGCACGGCCATTTCCTCGGGACTAAGTTCGCGCTCCTGTACCTCGATGTGGTACTTGCGGGCAAGGTATTTCAGCGCGTCGTAGTACGAAATCTGCTCGTGCTCCATGATGAAATGCACCGAGTTACCGCCCTTGCCGCACCCGAAGCACTTGAAAATGCCCTTGGCCGGCGACACGATAAACGATGGCGTTTTCTCGTTGTGGAACGGACACAGACCGAGCATGTTCACCCCGCGTTTTTTCAGGGTAACGTAATCGCCCACCACGTCTTGTATCTGCGCAGCGTCGGTAATCCGGTCTATGGTAGGTTGGTCAATCATTCGGTTTGTTTTATGAGACGCATGCCATGCATCTCTACCAATAAATTGGAATACAAAAATACGGAATTTATTCGGGAAAATGGGAAGGAAGGGGATTAAAAAAATGCCCGGTTTTATTGCCTTTGTATATAAACTATTCAGGGGGTGACTTTAAGTCACCCCCTGAATAAAAGAATATAAAGCGTCAAGAAAACTTGACTTCTACATTTAATTTAAATAATCAGGATTTAATCTTTTATACAGCGTATTGATTGACCACAGGTATTACGAGTTATCGCCCCCTTATCCAAACCGTAATAATATATCATATATGGATTAATTTGTATTGACCACCCCCAAAGTTGTCCTGAATTTTCTTTAGTTGAACTCCACCACGAGGCGTAATCTCCATATCCTGCAAACGCACCATAATCGCCCCTAACTCCAGCTGGCAAAGCAGAAAATCCAGTCGAATTTGTAATTGTGTTGTTGATTTTCAACATGCTAAAAAACATCCAATCTGTTTTTGTTATTAATGAATTTTTTATCAAATCATTATTAACACACCCGTTAGACTCAAGATAACTGACCAAAGTACTCCAATCTGTATTAGTTGGCACATGCCATCCTTTGGGTGCAATTTTTCGTTTGTCAATAATAGTGTACCAATTATACAATCTACCTAATTTATTTATTGAATCAATGTTTGACGTATTGTTGTAAGTACATTGAGCTCCGACAGTTGACATATTCCATGTATCAGTATCTAAAATGTTTTGAATTTTATCACCATTATTATATTTTGTTACTCGTAGATTTTCAACCATCCAAATTTGAGTTCCAATTTGTATAATATGATAACTATTTCCATCAATATCTTTGACTGATCCATTTATTATTTCTCCAGAATTGTCACAGCTTGACGAAAATATTAATATGATAATACATACAAGAAAATTAAATAAGGAGAATCGATTTATTGCTTTCTTCATTAGAAAATACATTTATATTGGTTTGCAAATATAATCATAATTAATAAAAAAATCCCCCGCCACTCTTCGCAGCAGGGGAAAAAATTCTGTGGTTTACTTCGCCTTTACCTTCACACCAATAGCTTCCAGCATTTGGTTATCTGGCATCAGTACTTTGGCATATTTAATATACTCGGTATACTTAGGATAAAGTGCATCGAAAGCACGGTCGCGGGCATCGGTGGCGGCTTGTGCTTCGCCGGTTTCTTTGGTCAGGCTTTCCTTTAATGCCTGCAAGTCGGCAAGACCCTGAATTTGTGCAGCTGCCACTTCAGCTGTAATTCCAATTCCCTGTGCTTTGGTTATCAAAGCAGCATTTCCGGTAAACTGTGCATAAAAATTAGTCACCAGTACCACCCAGTCGGCATAGGCTTTTGGGTTTTCAGAGTCTAGTTGCAGTGCCACCCAGGCATGAATATCACTTTTGAAAAGGATACGTGCCAGCGCACGGTGAGTACTGAACGGTTTGTTGATTTCCTCCCGTTTAGCAGTGAACTTTTGTTGTTCTTCGCTTTGGTCGGCGTGTTCTTTGATTTGACTCTGGCAAAGTGTTTCAAGCTCGGCCAATTCAGCTTTCAGGTCGGCAATTTTTTCGGCTGTATAGCCTACAAGTACCATCACTGCAAAGATTTCGGGCAACGAGGCGTTACCAAACGTGGTTTTCATCTTGACAATCGATTCGTCCATCGTGTCAAAGTGTCTTTTTGGAGTTGTTGTAACTCCATCAGAAGGATTTGTTGTTTCATCCATAACGATAAATGATTTTAAATTAATAATTAGATTGTATAGAATAAAAATATTCCCTGATTCCGGAGGAAACCGAAAGAATACCGCTTCCCTCGCATTTCCACATGTTTCTCTGCCATTTTCACATGACTCCCTTGCATTTTCTCTTACTTCCCTGCCATTTTCTCGTACTTACATCGGGTTTTCTCATGCGTCCCACTGATTTTCTCGTAAACTCCACTGATTTTCTCCTGCCAACGGACCTTTTTCACACAAAAAACATTAATTTCCCCAGTGTTTATCGGGGTTTCAGAAAGTGAATATAGGAGAAACACGCTTGTTTATATCGGTTTAAGACACAAATGTAATAACAAATTATTTAACTGCAATGGGTTAATGGTAATATTTTTAAAAAAGTTATAAACAGATTGTTCATAATTTTTAGGAGGTGACTGTCAATCACCAACTGAATGTAAAGTCACCCCTTTTTTCTTTCTTTTCTCCTGAAAAAAACGTATCTTTGCGCCTGATTTAAGGTTAATGTCCCGGTTTTTCCATCATGCTTAAGCAACAATTACAACAAAAGTTACAACAAAAACTATCGCCTGCGCAGATTCAGGTTATCAAAATGCTCGAAGTGCCTACTTTGGAGTTGGAAGAGCGCATCCGTCAGGAGTTGGAGGAAAACCCGGCGTTGGAAGAAGGAGCCGAATCGGATAAGGAAACCGAAGAAATGGACGACCTGAGCATCGACGACGGCGGCAACAACGATGACTTCGACCCCGAAGAATACATGGCAGACGATGACATTCCCGATTATAAGCTGAAAGCCAATAATACGTCGAAGGACGACAAATACGAGGATATTCCCTTTTCGGCGGGAATGACTTTTCATGAATTTCTGGAAGATCAGGTGGGGTTGCTGCAACTCTCGGAACACGAACGCCTGCTCACCGAGTACGTGATTGGCAATATCGACGACGAAGGCTACCTGCGCCGCACGCCCGAAGCCATGGTGGACGATATCGTTTTTCAGGCCGGTGTGGAAACCTCCGATGCGGAAATGCTTCATGTCATCAATCAGGTGCGCCAGCTCGACCCCGCAGGAGTGGGTGCATCGAACCTACAGGAATGCCTGCTGCTCCAGCTGGAACGGAAAGAACCTTGTAAGCCGGTGACGCTGGCCAAAAAACTGATCAAAGATTATTTCGAAGAATTTTCGAAAAAACATTACGATAAAATACAGCGGGGGCTGGACATGGACGATGACATGTTGAAGCAGGTGATGAACGAAATTATCCACCTCAACCCGAAACCGGGAAACTCGTGGGACGGAAACATCCTGGAAAAATCGATGACCACCATTGTTCCCGATTTTATACTCGAAAACGACGAAGGTCAGCTTTCCGTTTCGCTGAACAACAGCAACGTGCCTGAACTCCGCGTGAACAGTACCTACAACGAAATGTTTCAGGATTACGCCGGTAATAAGCAAAACCAGAACCGCGAAATGAAAGAAGCCGTTCTATTTGTAAAACAAAAGATTGATGCTGCTCGTTGGTTTATCGATGCTATAAAACAGCGACAACAAACATTGCTTACCACCATGATGGCCATTGTTGAATTCCAACGGGAATTCTTTATCGAAGGCGACGACACGTACATGAAACCCATGATTCTGAAAGATATTGCAGACCGCACAGGATACGATATTTCGACCATTTCGCGCGTAAGCAACAGCAAATATATCCAGACCGAATTTGGCATCTTCCCGGTGAAATACTTTTTCTCCGAATCGATGACAAACGACTCCGGCGAGGAAGTTTCCACACGCGAAATCAAAAAGATCCTGCAGGATTGCATCGATAACGAGGACAAACGCAAACCGTGGAACGACGAAGCACTGGCCGAAGTGCTGAAAACAAAAGGGTATATCGTGGCACGCCGCACCGTGGCCAAATACCGCGAACAACTGAATATCCCAGTGGCCCGAATGCGCAGAGAAATATAATGCAGTTGATGTTTTGAGAGATAGTAAATGGTAAATGAATAAATAGCAAATGAATTGATGAAGACGTTCTACAAAATAATTTCCCTGGTTTTCCAACCACTGTTGATGCCGACATACGCTATGGCTATGTTGATGAACATGGATATTTTTTCACCCATGGCGCTGTTTTGGAGATGGGTTGCTATTATCGGCACCTTTCTTTTTACCGGAATATTGCCTGCGGTTCCCATTTATCTGATGATGAGACGGGGCGAAGTAAACGATTTGTTTATTTCTAAAAAGGAAGAACGCACCATGCCGTATCTTTTCTCATTTATGGCATACGTTTTCTGGGCACTTTTCATGTGGCGCACGCTTCAGTTCCCCATGTTTATCGTAGCCATGGGAATGGGTTCGGCCATATCAATTTTCATTATTGTATTTATCAACCTGAGATGGAAAATCAGTGCTCACGCTGCCGGAATGGGGGGATTTTGTGCTGCAATTTTTGGCGTTTGCTACCGAACTGCTATAAATCCGGTGTGGCTCTTTTCCATAATCCTGGTAATATCCGCCTTAGTCGCTTTGTCGCGCCTCGAACTGAAGGCACACACTCCCGGACAAGTACTGGCCGGCTTTGCCGTTGGCTTTGCTGCGGTATTTACACCGAGTTTTTTCTTTTAGATATTAGCTCCCTTCGGTCGCGATATTAGTAGACAGTTGCTTCGCGATATTAAAATTGATATTAAAATAATTAGTATAAACCAAGACTATAGACATTTGACTATAGACTTTAGACCACAAAAAGAATGATAACAATAGACCAACTGAAAGATGTGTTGGAACGCGAGTCCGCGTTGAGGAGGTATCTTTGACGTCGATACGAAATTGATCCAAATAGAAGAAGAAGAATTGCGCACGCAGGTTCCGGGTTTCTGGGACGATGCCAAAGCGGCGGAAGTGCAAATGCGCAAAGTAAAAGAACTGAAAAACTGGGTGGTTGGGTACAATGAAATCAAGTCGGCTGCCGACGAACTTCAATTGACCTACGATTTTTACCGCGAGGAAGTCACCACCGAAGAAGAAGTGGATGAAGCGTACCGGCATGTGTTGGAACTGATTGAAACGCTGGAAATGAAAAACATGCTTTCGCACGAGGAAGACAAGTTTGGGGCGGTGATAAAAATTGTGGGCGGTGCTGGTGGTACCGAAGCACAGGATTGGGCTTCGATGCTTTTCCGGATGTATCAGCGCTGGTGCGAACGTCAGAATTATAAATGCGAAATAACCAACTTACAGGAAGGTGAAGAAGCGGGAATTAAAACCGTGACCATGCAGATTGAAGGCGAAATGGCTTACGGTTATCTGAAAAGCGAAAACGGTGTGCACCGTCTGGTTCGAGTATCACCTTTCAATGCGCAGGGTAAACGTATGACTTCTTTTTGTTCGGTGTATGTGGTTCCGCTGGTTGACGATACCATTGAAATTGAAGTCAATCCCGGCATGCTTACCTGGGACACTTTCCGTTCGTCGGGAGCAGGCGGCCAGAACGTAAACAAGGTGGAAACCGGCGTACGTCTGCACTATAAGTTCACGAATCCGGTTACTAATCTGATGGATGAAATTGTGATTGAAAACACTGAAAGCCGTTCGCAGTTTGGAAATAAGGATAATGCTATCCGCTTGTTGAAATCGCAACTCTACGAACTGGAACTGGAAAAACGTCGTGCTGCATCGGCAGTTGTCGAAGCTGGTAAAAAGAAAATCGAGTGGGGATCGCAAATTCGCAGTTATGTGTTTGATGACCGCCGTGTAAAAGACCACCGTACCAACTATCAGACTTCAAACGTAAACGGAGTGATGGATGGCGATATCGATGCCTTTATCAAAGCGTATTTGATGGAATTTCCGGATTAAATTTCTGCAATTACTAAAATCAAATAGCGTATTTCAATCTAAATTAGGATGGAAATACGCTATTTTCTTATTTTCTCCGTTTTATAGTTTTTGAATTCCGATTGTATGAAACGATTTTTCCTGTTTTTTCTTTTGATACTCAGTTTTAGTGCCGTTTTCGGTACCGATTACAGCCGGATTGACAAGCAGTCCGAAACTGTTCCCGCCAAATTAAATACCGCATCTGAAATTGCGGCCTATCTTACCCGAAATCTTACCACACCGACCGAAAAAGTTCGTGCTATATATTCCTGGATTGCTCATAATATCCGGTATGATGTGGAAAAAATGAAGCTGAACGAAACGTATGTAAATCCGCAGGAGCTGGTGGATTATGCTTTGTCGAAAAGAAAAGGTGTTTGTGCCAATTATACGGCATTATTCAATGCCTGCTGCCTGTCGGTTGGCATTCAGTGCTATGTTATCGAAGGATATGTCCGCCAGAATGGAAAATTGATTTTGAACGGTCATTCGTGGAATGCAGTCCGGATGGACAGCCGGTTTTATGAAGTTGATGTTACCTGGGCAGCCGGATATGTGGATAATGATAAATTTACTCCGAGGTATAAGGATGAATATTTCATGGTTTCCCCATCCGTTTTTATTAAAACGCATATGCCAAATGATCCAATCTGGCAGTTCAGCTCCAATCCGATTACCTTTAAAGAATTTGATACGGCTAATTTTCAAAAACTTACTATAAAGTCGACGTACAATTTTTCGGATTCCATCCGGGTGCTTTCAAAGCAGAATACTATCGAACAATTGCAGCATAAACGCCGGCGGATGATTCAGTGTGGGATAACCAACAGTTTTATAAAATCTGTGTTCGCGGACCTTTGCAATGAAATTACGAATGAAGAACTAAGAATTCAAACCGAAAAATATAACAGAGCCGTCAAAGAGATGAATAATGGCGTTATTGATTATAATAAATACGTGACTTACCGGCAAAATTCGGCTATCAAATCAAAAGAAGATGCACGCAAACTGATGGATTTATTGAAATCAGCACGCGAAAAAACACAGGAATCATCCAGAATATTATCCTCGGTAAAAACGGATAACCTGAATTTATCAACCGACGTGAAAAGGTTCAAAAAAGAGATTGAAAGCAAGTTCACGGTGATTGATGCTGAAATTTCGTATGTTTCAAACTATAAAACCAGCTTTTAAAACTATTTATGCTAAACAACATGATTATTTTGCATGCTAAACAACAGTTTTTATGTTATTTTGCAGGCTTAATCCATAACAACCAATTCAAAATAAAATGACTGTACAAGAATTAAAATCTGCATTTGAAACTACTTACGGCAAAGTTGCTGAAGCAGTGTATTTTTCACCGGGCCGTGTGAATCTAATCGGCGAACACACCGACTATAACGGAGGTTCCGTATTTCCTTGCGCCTTGAGTTTCGGTACTTATTTGTTGCTTGCTAAAAACGACAAAAAAGTAATGAATTTCAAATCGTTGAACCAACCGGAAATCATTTCGCTTGGTTTCGACCAATTGACTACACCGCTTGATAAATCATGGGTAAACTATCCGCTGGGTGTTATCGCTCAGTTTGTGAAACGTGGTATTGCCATTACACAAGGTTACGATTTGCTTATTTGGGGTAATGTACCAAACGGTGCCGGACTTTCTTCGTCGGCAGCTTTGGAAGTGGTGACTGCTTTTGCTTTCAACGATCAATTGGGAACAGGCTTCAACCGCACCGTGCTTGCACAAATCGGACAAAAATCAGAACATGAATTCGCGTTGGTAAACTGCGGTATCATGGACCAGTTTG
>CAIYTJ010000262.1 GCA_903929065.1 uncultured Bacteroidales bacterium
ATTTCGTGAGAAATGGCCTGCTTTCGTTTTGTCACATAAACCAAACCAATCAAAATCAATTTTTATCTATTTCAATGGTTCAAAACATATCATTTCCAGGTGTAAATTCACAATTTTATAATATTTATTTGTAGCTTAAAGTGTATTATTACTACTTTTATGTATGTTTTTTAATTTATTTCATACCTTTATGTAACTTTTTTTTGTTTTTTACTGACTTTTTGTTTTGAAGTTCGGAAATAATAATATACTTTTGCACCGAATTCAAATTCAATCAACAAAAAAGAGAAATTTCAAGCAATAATGAGTTTTTTAGTTACAAAAATGTTGTATGATAACAATAAACATAAACAATAAATTACTTAACAAACAAAACAAATCATGAAAAAAATTGAAGCAATTATTCGAACCTCGAAATTTGAGGATGTAAAACAGGCACTTCGTGAAGTTGGCATTGATTTCTTTTCGTACTGGGACGCAACCGGTGTTGGAAATGAAGTAAAAAAAGCAGAACACAGCTACCGTGGGACGGTTTACGACACCAGTTACATTCCACGCCAGCTACTTACCATCGTTGTCAGGGATATCAATGTTGAAAAAACAGTTGATGCCATTTTAAAAGCTGCCAAAACCGGAGTTATTGGCGACGGAAAGATTTTTGTTTCTCCAATTGACGAATCGTATCGCATTCGCAATGCTGAAAAAGGAGACACTTCACTTTATAACACAGAAGGTTAATTAATTATTAAACACATAAAAGAATTGGTATGAAAAGATATTTAGGAGTAATCATTGTTATTTTAATGACTGCTTTTGCATCAAGTTATTTACATGCAGAAAAAGCAGCCGATCCGAGTGGTACAAAAACAGGAACCATTACAAACGTAACTGCAAAAACAGTTGGCCAACCTACCGTTGCCGAACTTGGGGATGAAGTTGGCCACAATAAAATTGCCATAAACCTTGTGTGGCTTTTGCTTTGCGGATTCTTAGTTTTCTTTATGCAGGCAGGTTTTGCATTGGTTGAAACCGGTTTCACCCGAGCAAAAAATGTGGCTCACACCATGGCTATGAACCTTTTTGTTTATCCGGCCGGTATGTTGGCGTTTTATGTCTGTGGTTTCGCCATCATGTTTGGAGGAGTTGGTGCTTTAGGAACGTTGGGAGGATTTGATGGTTTGAATCAGGAAGTTAGCATTAATCTTTTTGGTCATGTTTTTGGATTATTTGGAACTAAAGGGTTCTTTATGAACAATATGACCGATGTAGCCGTATTAGGTTTCTTCGTTTTTCAGGTTGTATTTATGGACGCAGCCGCAACCATTCCAACAGGAGCAATGGCTGAACGTTGGAAATTTGCCTCATTTGCAATTTTCGGATTTATAGTTGGCGGTTTAATTTATCCTATATTCGGAAACTGGGTATGGGGCGGCGGTTGGCTGGCTCAATTAGGTAGCAATTTCGGATTTGGTCATGGTCATGTGGATTTTGCAGGTTCTTCAGTGGTCCATTTAACCGGTGGTGTATTAGCATTCGTTGGTGCAAAAATGATTGGACCACGTATTGGAAAATATAACAGAGACGGTTCACCAAATGCAATTCCCGGACACAACATTCCGATGGCAGTACTTGGAACGTTGGTTTTAGCATTCGGTTGGTTCGGATTTAATTCTGGTTCAACACTTGCGGGTGCAGACTTACGTTTTTCAGTTGTTGCTTTCAATACGATGATTGCATCTTGCGGTGGCGCATTAACTGCGACATTATGGATGTGGTTTGTAAGAGGCAAAAAACCAGATGTCAGTATGATGTGTAACGGTTTATTGGCCGGATTAGTTGCAATTACAGCGCCTTGTGCCTTTGTAACGCCTTTCGGCGGATTGATGATTGGATTAATTTCAGGAATTGTCGTTGTTGAAGTTGCTTTCTTTGTAGAAAGAAAATTGAAAATTGATGATCCGGTTGGAGCAATTGCCGTACATGGCGCCAATGGTATTTGGGGCTGTTTGGCACTTGGTTTATTTGCCGATGGTACTTACGGTGATGGTTTGAATGGCGTAACAGGTACTGTTACCGGACTTTTCTACGGAGGCGGAAGCGGACAATTTGTTGCTGAATTTATCGGAGTCGCTACAAATTTGGTTTTCGTTGGACTTTCAGGCTGGTTAGTTTTCAAACTGCTTGATGTATTTATTGGAAACAGAGTGAAACCTGAAGTGGAACTTGTTGGTTTGGATGTTCCTGAAATGGGAGCTGAAGGATATTCAGGAATCAAAATGGATAAAAACGCTGAAACTCCTCAGTCGAGATAATTTTTTGGCGGGACGGTTGAAAATAAATAATCGTCTCGCCAAACCATAAACACGAAAGGCTGTTTTTCAACTAATCGTGTGTTTTTTAGTTTTATTGTTTCGGGCAGGCTATTTCGTGAGAAATGGCCTGTCTTCTTTTTTTAAAACAGATTCAAACACAATTCAATTAATTTACAAATCACAAATTATTATTTTGCCTCAAAATCAAAGCAATTTTCCTACTTTTATGTAGCATTTTGAGTTAAATCATACATTAATGTATCTTTTAAGTATTTATTGTTGTCATTCTGCTTTGAGTATTCAAAACAAAAGTCTACTTTTGCAGAAAATTACAAATTGATATAAAAACA
>CAIYTJ010000263.1 GCA_903929065.1 uncultured Bacteroidales bacterium
ATTTTGGAGGAAAATACGACATTATATTTTAGACACTACTTAATTCCGGATTTTATGATAAAGATTCCTTCACTTTTAAAGTTTCGTTTTGCTACAGTTTTATTTATCCTGGTTTTTTATTCAATGCAATTGTTTTCAGAAAATAAATACAATATTATTCCTTACCCGCAGCAACTCATTCCGCAATCGGGAACGTTTGAATTTAATGCAAAAACCAGGGTTTTATGCGATTTGAAAGACGCAGACATTCTGAAACTCGCCCATCAGTTTTCGGAGCATTTTCAATTGGTTTCGGGTCGAAAACTCAACATTTCCGATATTTTCGGAATAGATACTGCCAATGCAATTGTCCTTGAGAAGATTTTGACTACAGAAAATCCCGAAGCTTACCGGCTGAATATTTCACCTAAAACCATACGCATTCAGGCAGGTTCGCCAAACGGCTTTTTCTACGGATTGCAAAGTTTGTATCAATTAATGCCGGTCGAAATTTATGGCAGCAAGAAAGTTTCTTCCAAAAAATGGTCGGCGCCGGCTGTACAAATTACGGATGCGCCCCGTTTCGGGTATCGCGGATTGCATTTGGACGTTTGCCGACACTTCTTCCCGATTGAATTTATCAAAAAGTACATCGATGCTATGGCCATTCATAAAATGAATTATTTTCACTGGCATTTGACCGACGATCAGGGCTGGCGCATCCAAATCAAAAAATATCCGCGACTGACCGAAATCGGTTCGAAACGCGACGAAACGCTCGTGGGCTATTATTACAGCCGCTATCCGCAGCAATTCGACGGAAAACCATACGGCGGATTTTATACGCAGGACGAAGCCCGTGAAATAGTGGCTTATGCCCGCGACCGATATATCACCGTCATTCCTGAAATTGAAATGCCCGGCCACGCTCAGGCTGCCATTGCGGCTTATCCTTATTTATCGTGTACCAAAGACTCTACCATTAAAGTCGCCACCAAATGGGGTGTTTTTCCGGATGTTTTTTGTCCGCGCGATACCACTTTCCATTTTCTGGAAGATGTGTTGACTGAAATCATGGCTATTTTCCCTTCCAAATACATTCATATCGGCGGCGACGAATGTCCGAAAGACCGATGGAAGAAATGCCCCGACTGCCAGGCATTGATTAAAAGTCTCAATCTGAAAGACGAAAACGGACTTCAAAGTTATTTCACCCATCGGATGGAAAAATTCTTAAACTCCAAAGGCCGGCAAATTATCGGTTGGGACGAGATTTTGGATGGCGGACTGGCACCCAATGCCACCGTAATGTCCTGGAGGGGAACACAGGGGGGAATTGCCGCTGCAAAAGCCGGGCACGATGTGATTATGACGCCTTCGGCGTATTGTTACTACGACCATTACCAATCCGACCCGACCACCGAACCAGCTACTATCGGCGGTTATTTGCCGCTTGAAACAGCTTACCGGTACGAACCGGTTCCAACCGAATTGTCTGAAGAGGAAGCCCGGCATATTCTGGGTGCACAAGCTAATTTATGGGCGGAATATTTACCCACTACCGAAAGTGTGGAATATATGGCTTTCCCGCGCGTTTCCGCCATGGCTGAATTGCAATGGAGTACACGCCAAAACCGCAACTGGGATTTATTCCGACAAAAAATGAACACCGAATTCGAGCGCTACAGCCAATTGGGCATAAAACCTTCGAAAGCATTTTATGACGTACACTTTAAAACGAACATGAGCGCTGACAAAAAACTGCAGGTCACGCTTTCGTGCGATTGTCCGGATGCACAGGTTCAATATCAAATCAATAAAAAATGGTTTACTTATAACGAACCGCTTACGTTGAACGAATCGACCATTATCACCGCAAAAGCAATGGTAAACGGAAAACAAGCGGGTAAATCCATTACAAAACAATTCGTGGTGAGCAAGCTTACCGGACTCAGTTATACCAAAAGCCTGAACAATACGTGGTACGATGGCGGCGGAGTGAACGCGCTGACCGATGGCATTCCCGGAAACACGCTTGCTTATTCACAATGGGTGGGCGTAAGTGTAACTAAGGGCAAAGAGTTTGATATTATCGTCGACCTGAAAGATTCCACGGTCATTCAGCGATTTTCCATCGGGTTTTTGCAGGCCAAAGTATTGTGCGTGATATTGCCTTCGCACCTTAAATTGTACGGTTCTGCCAATGGCACCGACTATCAATTGCTGGCCGAAAAGGAAGTGCCTGCGTCTGCTTCGCCGGTGTGGGAAATGATTCGCCCGGAACTGACCTTCCAGCCTACGAACGTACGCTATCTGAAACTAACGCTTACTGCCGGCGATGATTCTCCCGCCGATTGCCCCGACCCCATGCACGGAAGCCTGGTCTTTATGGATGAAATGGGGGCGTGGTAAATGGAATAGGATAGATAGAATGAATTATTAATTCTTAAAAACTTAATTACTAACAAAATTATATTACACATGAATTCACTCCAATTTCCCCTTGATCTCACTTTCAAAATCAACACACTCAGTAACGATTTTATTACCAAAGATGCCAACGGTATGACTGTGGCTTATGTTCGTCAGAAAATGTTGAAACTTATTGAAGAAGTTCAGGTTTTTACCGACGAGAACCGTTCGGAAATACTTTACACCATCAATGCAAATAAATGGCTCGATTTTTCGGCATCGTATGCTTTTACTGACAGCAATGGAAAAGATATTGGCCGCGTTGCCCGAAAAGGATGGGCTTCTATCTGGAAAGCCAACTACGATATTTTTGACGACTCGCAGTTGAAAGTACTTTATGTGCGCGAGGAAAATCCGTGGACAAAGGTATTTGATGCCATCCTGGGAGAAATTCCTATTTTGGGCATTTTTACCGGTTACTTTTTCCACCCTTCCTATAGTGTTGCTCGTCCTGATGGGGCTCAGATTGCTCGCTTGAGGAAAGTCGCTTCCTTCTTCGGTCGTAAGTTTATAATCGAAAAACTAACTGAGTTTGAGAAAGGGGAAGAAGAACGAATTCTGCTTGGATTGATGATGATGATTTTATTGGAAAAACGAAGAGGGTAAATATCGAAGGTTACATGAAGTAAAACATGAGATTTATAAATAGAAAATGGTGAGCGTTTAAACTCACCATTTTCTATTTTCTATTTTCGAATTATTATTGATTTTTACAACGCGAAACCCGAAAACCTCC
>CAIYTJ010000264.1 GCA_903929065.1 uncultured Bacteroidales bacterium
ACATTTATATTAGCGATATTTATATGTTCGATATCGTAACCGATTCATTCCTTTTCGATTTATATTATGGCGGAAAATCTGCCAGCGAAGCGCTTGAAGATGTAGATGAAACACCGGTTGTTGCACAAATTCCAGCTGTAACGGCAGCTACGCCATCTTTTAAAAATATCTATGTAAAAAATATTGTCTCCAGAAATGCACGCAGAGCTATGTTTTTCAATGGATTACCCGAAATGAATATCTCCAATATCAATGTGGAAAATGCGACCATAACTTCTCAGATTGGAGCTACAATCTGCGAATCGAACGGTATCAAGTTTAAAAACATTCATGTTTTTCCAAAATCAGGGCCTGCACTCATTTTAGATAACGTAAAAAACTTTGATCTGAAGGATTTTACGTATCCCGATTCATTGATAGAGGTTGTTAAAGTAACTGGAAAATCTGAGAATATTCAACTACCCGCATCGATTGAAAAGAATAAAATTATAGGCATGAAATAAGGATTAGCTAAAACTACAAAGCATATTAATCAGCAATTTTTGATTTAAGGTAAAATAGAACAATTTAGATAAGGAACAATAAATTAAAAGGTGGATTTTTCCACCTTTTTTTGTTGCCTCATTCAAAATGATAAAGTTTATAATGCTATAGAAACAAGCACAATTAATTGAAATACAAAAACATACAAGAAATAGCAATCGTGTACCAATAATAAAATTCAGATAAAATTTGTTGTGCACAAAAAAAGTCAAATTCTCCACAATTAATGTATTAAAGACATGTACTTTAGCATCAAAATTATATAACCTTTAATAAAATTATTGCAATGAAACGAATCTACACACTTGCTATTTTTGTGTTTTGTCTTCTGGGTTTAATGACTGCCCGAACCATGTTTGTATCACCAACTGGAAATGATGCTAATTCAGGCGCCATTGGCAATCCTTATCTTACCATAAATCATGCAGTTGATATTGTTCAACCGGGTGATACCATTTTTGTACGTGGCGGAACATATATGCTTACAGCAGGTATCAAAATGAAAGCCAAACAAAATGCCCGTGCCGATGCCCGGATTTATCTGTGGGCTTACAACAACGAAAAAGTTATTATTGACGGAAGCCAGATTCCGCATACCGACGTAATCACATTTAAAATGGCCCGCTGTATTTATGTAAATCATGAAGTCAGTTACTGGCATTTTAAAGGATTGGAGCTTTGCAACGCCAAAGATAACGGTATGAAAATGGAAGGAAGTTATTGCATAATAGAAAACTGTAAGTTTCATGACAATAATGATTCAGGACTCCAGATTGGTATGTATAAGGATTTTTCGGTTGAAGAAACTAAATCACTTCCAGCCGGTGATCCTCAATTTAATCCCGGTTATCAGTTCTGTCGTGGAAATCTTGTAATCAACTGCGATTCATATCACAATTACGACAAAGTTGCATATGATGGAAGTGCCGACGATGGCGGTGATGCCGATGGTTTTTCCTGTAAATTATTCCCTGGTCCGGGAACAGAATATCATGGTTGCCGTTCCTGGGAAAATTCCGACGATAACTGGGATATGTACATGGTTTATCATCCGGTAATCATTGAAGGTTGCTGGAGTTGGAGAGCCGGTTATGATAAAAACGGAAATGCGCTTGGCAACGGCAACGGCTTTAAACTTGGCGGCGGCGGAACTTCCGGTGGTGCAGCTTTTGCTCAGTCGGTTGGGGCTCATTTGGTACATAATTGTGTGGCATTTGATTGTTTGCACAAAGGATTTGACCAGAATAATGCTTACGAAGCCATGTATATTTTCAATAATCTTTCGTTTAACAATGAATATAATTACCGGTTTCCGACCATTTTTGAATACGGATCCATGTATATGCGAAATAACATTGGTTTCAAACCGGTTGTCCTGAATCATGAATTCCTTTCAGCAGATAAAACAGGCTCACAAGTTCCGAATACAGCTTTCAACAGTTGGACAACTATTGACGGTTGCGACCCATATAAAGATGGAAATAAAGTCAATGGGGTAGCGGTTTCTACAAAAGATCATTCTTCTGAATTCAAAAGTCTTTCTTCAACACTTTTCCTGGCCGACCGTCAGATTGATGGCAGTTTACCGGATAATGATTTTGCCAAACTGAAAGCCGGAAGTATTTTTATTGACAAAGGTGAAGCAATTACCAATCTTCCATTACCATCTTTTATTCCTGTAGCAAGCCGTCCGGTTGGGTATGTTCAACTACCAAATCTGACTATTCCATATAACGATGCAGCTCCGGATATGGGCGCTTATGAAAGCGGTAATCCAACAGTTCCCACGCTGGCTTTAACACAAGGTTCAGCAACTCAAACAGTTTATTCCGGCTCTGCAATTAATGCGATTATTTATAAATGGGGTGGTGCGGCAACTGACGTGAATGTAACAGGCTTACCGGCGGGAGTTTCCATTCAAAAAGATGCAACCGTGAAAATAGTTACAATTTCCGGAAATCCGACTGCCACTTCGACTTACACGGTAACAACCGTTGGTGGTATTGCTCCGGTATCATTATCGGGAACAATTACTGTCAGCACCATTGCACCGGGTACGTTGGTTTGTTCGAGCAATAATGCCACTCAAACCATCAATATAGGTTCGGCAATTGCGGATATTGTTTTCCAATTGGGCGGCGGTGCCACAGCATTTGAAGTAATCGGTTTGCCTGCAGGATTAACACAAACGATTAATGGAAATCAATTGACAATTTCGGGAATTCCAACGGCTGACGGTTCATTTACTATAAAAGCTACCGGCGGAATGACCACATTAAGCCTGACAGGAAGCATTACACGAGTTATTCCAACTAAAATTCTGACCGGCGACTGGTATCATGTTCAGGATGCATTTACCGCACTTCCAGCGGATTTACAAGGTGTAATTACTTTGACAAACGGCACCGACGCCGCTTATCCGACCGTTTGGAATCCTACTTATGTTGAAACTTCAGGTTCAGCACCAGCTGGTTGCACGATCGGAGCGATTAACGTGGAACGAGGAGGTTCAATAAGTTGGACTTTGCCAAGTTTGGTGGAATTAAGAGCTAATTTGAATTTTACCGGTAGCCGTACCTTTAAAATCTCAACACTGCAAAACGGTGTAACTACAACATGGTCATCTGCTTCGTTGGCAAAAGGCACTTATCTGGATTATAATTTAATGACCAACGCAGGAATTACCGATACAAAATCACCAATAACGGTTACTTTCACAAATACGGTTACAACAGGCGGAATCAGAATCTACGATTTCTTTGTGAGAATCTATGATGTAAAAACGGCCGTTCAGCAGGTAAAAGCCGATGCGGTTACATTCCCAATGTATCAAACCGAATCTGCGCTTATTGTCTATGGCGATTTGGCACAATTAAAAGTGTATTCAGTTTCGGGAACAGTTGTAAAACAATCCATTCTGTCGCAGGTAGTTGATACACACGATTTGAATGCCGGTGTTTATATTGTTCAGATTACCGACAAAACAGGACGTACAGCCAATCAGAAGTTTATCAAAAAATAAAAAAGTAAACAGAGTTGTCATTTCAGGGCAACTCTGTTTTTCTCCTCTTTCAATCTCTTTCAAAATTAATATCGTATGAAAAGAATTACTTCAATATTCTCATTATTGTTGGTTACAGCGTTTCTTTTTGCTCAGAATTTCACTGAGACCTTTGAAACCGGAATGCCAACTTCGGCCCCATCAACCGAAACTGCCGCAACTCTTGCTTCCGGAATTTGGAAACTCAACGGATCTTTTGGAAAATCGGACAACGGAAGTATGCGGCTCGCAATGAATACCAATGGATATGCAATTACTCCGGCTATTGACAAACCAACTTCACTCAGTTTTAATCATCGCGGAAGCGGAAGCGGGAAAATTTTGACTGTTTCCAAATCAATTAATAACGGTACCACCTGGACGACCATTGGAACTGCCACTGTAAATTCAGCATCGGCTTACGGTTCAAGTAATATGTCCATTGGCGAAGCTGGAACCAAAGGCGTATTGATAAAATTTACCTGCGGTTCGGCAACAATTTATGTTGATAATGTGACAATTACAACTTCAACTATGGGCGATGAACCAACCGTGCAGGCTGCCATTACTGCTTCAGAAGTCAGTGGTTCATCCTTGAAAATCAATTTTACCAAAGGAAATGGTACCGGACGATTGTTGGTTTATTCCAAAGGAACTCCGGTAACCTGGACTCCTGTTGACGGAACCGCTTATCTGAATCTGCCTAAAGCGCTGGATACAAATGTAATCGGTGCTTATTCAGGAAATGATGACAATGTGGTTGTTAGCGGACTCGAAGCCGGTGAAACATACTATTTTGCAGTGTTTGAATACAACGGAACCAACGAAAACACCAATTATCTGACTACAACCGTTGGTCAGTTATCGCAACTAACATCACAGATTGCAAGTATTACAGTAAATCCATCTGTAATTAATTTTGGTTCGGTAAAAACAGGAACATTTTCGAAACGAAGTTTTACAATTTCCGGAAAATACTTATTTCCGGCTAATGGAAATATTTTTATTGGCAGCTTAACCATGAATCCTGTGAATCCGGATTTTTTGATTTCAACTTCTTCATCAACCGGTTTTACGTCGTCACTTAATTTACCTTATACAGGAAGTACTTTAACTACCGACACTATTTATGTGCAGTTTTCACCAACAGCATTACAATCCTACAATTATAATCTTACTATTTCGGGTGGTGGAGCAACAACTCAGATTCAACTTTCGGGTATAGGTTCAAATACCGATTCAAAGGTATATTATATTGCTCCAACGGGAAGCGATTCCGGTGAAGGAACTTTTGATTCACCCTGGTATAATCTTCAAAAAGCCAATGATGCTGCTGTTCCGGGAGATACCATTATTTGCCGTGGCGGAACGTATTATCCGAACATGATGAAAGATGGCACGAAAACGACTGTCCGTTTATATACTATTGCTTCAGCCGACAAACGAATCACCATAAAAAGTTATCCCGGCGAATTTCCGATTTTGAATTTTAAAGATCAGCCAAAGCAATTAAATATCCGCGGTATTCAGCTCAACGGGAGTTATTATCATATATTTGGCATTCATATTACCCAGGCCGGTGATAACGGGATAAAACTGGAAGGAAATCACAACATTGTAGAACGATGTACTTTCAGTTACAACGATGATGGAGGTATCCAGCTTGGTTTTGGTCATGTGTTTTCGGACACCTGGCCGGGAGTTTCACACAACGATGGAAGTTATTGTGCTTACAATGATATAATTGACTGCGATTCGTATCTGAATTACGATATGGATACCAATGGAGGCGACGCTGATGGTTTTGCCTGTAAAATGCACAACGGAATGGGTAACCGCTTTATCCGATGTCGTTCGTGGGACAATTCCGATGACGGTTGGGATTTGTATGAAACGGATTATTCAGTCAAAATTATTGAATGTTGGGCGTGGGGTTCCGGTCGTGCCGAAAACTTTGGCTGGACAAATGATACAGGTTCGTTCCAGGGAAATGGAAACGGAATTAAAATGGGTGGAAACGGAACAGGCGGTTCTTCCGAAGGTATTCATGAAGCATGGAATTGTGTGGCTTTCAATTGCAACAAAACCGGCTCTGTAAAAGGTTTTGACCAGAACAGTCACAATGGTGGTGAAAAACTGGTGAACTGTCTGGCATTTGGTTGCGGTTATGATTTTATGTTCGAAAAATCGGGAACCAATTGCGAATATTACAACAATGTTTGTTTCGGAAATATTGAAATAGCCGGGGGAATTAATAGCAACAATGCTATGCTTTCTACTTCAGATAAAGCTTGGACGAACGTAATTCGTGGCTTCGGAGCTTCCGATTATGAAAGTCTGAGCGAAGACGATGCCAAAGCGCCTCGTGGGGCTGACGGTAGTTTACCAACAAAATTCGCCCGGTTGAAAAGCGGAAGTGTGTTGGTTGATAAAGGTTTGCCGTATAATATGCCTTATTTGAATGAATTCCCGTTTTTAGCACAACCGATTTATGGAGCAGCCCGCGATTTGGGTCCGTTCGAATTGCAGGAAGGTGAAATCAATACCGGTTTGCAGATTATTATGAACATGAATGCCAGATTGAATCTTTCGGTATTGCCAAATCCATGTAAGACGGAAACTGTGGTGAAATTCAGTACCGATAATTCAAGTCGTGCTGTCATTAATATCTGCAATCTGAACGGCCAGATTATTTCAAAAGCATTCGAAGGACAAGCCGATTCAGGTGTGGAATATTTTATTCCGGTTTCAGTTTCATCACTCAGCAATGGCGTGTATTTATGCCAGTTGGTGGTTGGAAACCAGACCAAAACAAACAAGATTATTGTAGTCAAATAATAAAACGAAAAGGTGTGTGGATTCCAAAAATCCATGCACTTTTCATCCTTAAATCACATGATGAAAAAATTCTACTTGCTAATTCTTTTGGGAATATTGTGTCAGTTTGTTTCGTCAAAACAATATTTCCTGTCACCCACCGGTAGCGATTCCAACAACGGTCTTACTGTTCAAACTGCGTGGCAATCGCCCAATACTGCTTTTACAAAACTTGTCGCAGGCGATACACTTTGGGTAAAAGGCGGAACTTACGTGGTGGATGCCACCGTAAAAGCAGCCAATCCGGCTACCAAAACTTCTCCTATATTAGTTTCGGCTGTTCGGGGCGAAAAACCTGTTTTCGATTGTTCTTCCATGCGTCATTATGGAAGTGAAAGTTCAACTTATCGTGGAATGGATTTGCGTCAGGCTTACTGGCGTGTTCGGGGCATAAAAATCTACAAAGCAGGTTATAACGGTATTATCATTGCCGGTGAAAATATAACGGTGGAAGGAATGACCGTGGAAGAATGCGGTATGGATGGAATTTCGATGGCTGCCGGTGCGGTAAATGCCTATATTCTCAATTGCGATTCATACCGGAATTGCAATGTGCAGGCTAACGGTGAAAACGGCGACGGTTTTGCTGCTAAAGAAGGCACCGGAACAGTTTTTCGTGGTTGCCGTTCGTGGGAAAATGCCGACGATGGTTGGGATGTGTATGGTGGAAGTCAGCCGATTTTGATTGACAGCTGCTGGTCGTATGGGAACGGTGTGAATTATTGGCCGGATTTGATTACCAGTTATCAGGGCGATGGAAACGGTTTCAAACTCGGCGGTGGCGGCGGTGTTGACGGCAATGCTCCCAATGTGGTTTTGAATAGTTTTGCATTCGGGAATATTGGCAAAGGTTTCGACCAGAATCATAATTCGTGGGGAATTACCTGCATCAATTGTACCGGTTATAACAATGGTGGTTTGGGAAATTTTGCCTTTCAGGAAGTGCCCACTATGGGCAAACATGTGATGATAAATAACCTTTCGTATGCCGGAACCGGACAACAAATTGCAGCCGGAAGCACTGAAACCACCAACAGCTGGAATCTTGGACTTTCATTCACCGATGCTATGTTCGAAAGTCTGAATGTTGCTGACTATAAGGTGGAACGTGATGATGATTATCGACTGACTAATCCTCAGATTCAATCACTTTTTAAACTGAAAAGCAACAATCCGGCCATTGATAAAGGAACAATTCAGACAACCATTCGATTAAAACCGTTTTATGCCATTCCTTATTCAGGCGCAAAACCCGATTTGGGAGCAAAGGAATTTGATTTCGGTACATGGACTTATCCAACTCCCGATCAGAAAGATACAACTGCAACTGATACTACCACAACCGGTGGCGGCACCCGACCAACCGGAACAAAAACGACAATTGTAAATGTTGCGACTCAATTCACCATTAATTCGGGTGCAAAATCCACAGTTTGGGGACCATTTTGTCTGGCTTCAGCCGAAAGTGCCGTATTCGATTTTCAGCCGGTCGGTTCTTCATCCGGAGCAGCTATTATCGAATTTTCGAAAAATAATTCTACCTGGGAACAGGTTGGAGCACAGGTAAAAAACGGCAGTACCAGCTGGGCAACCGGAAAACTGATTGATTTAAGTGCAACAACTGCACCGTGGGGACCAACTATTTATATCCGTTTCAATAATAATTCTACGAAAAACGTGAATATCAAAAATTTGGTAATTACCGGAACGCTTTACACGGTTAGTGATGTAAAAGAAGTTGAAATATCTGCCGGAAGAATCATTTCAGAACTCTATTATAATTTGAATGGTCAGAAAGTTGAGAAAACATCTGTCGGTTTATTAATAAAGAAAACCATTTACGATAATGGACGATTCATAATTCAGAAGATTTTTAAGGTTGATTAGGGTAGAGAATGCGTTTGCTATGAAAAAGAAAATTCTACAATTAGTCGTTGCATTTTTAAGTCTGACTTTTTCTTCTGTTGCCCAAAATGAAATTATCGTTGCCAAAGATGGAAGTGGCAATTTCACAACCATTCAGGATGCAGTTAACAGTATTCCCACCACCAATGCCGAATGGAAAATCATTATCGTGAAAAACGGAGTTTACGATGAACATGTGATGATAAAATCGAGTTTTGTGGCGCTGGTTGGTGAATCCCGCGCCGGCACTCATATTGAAAATAATCTTCCACGTGCCACCTGGTATGCTGCTAACGGAACCAATACCGGTGCCGGAGTGGTAAATGTGGCAACAAATATGCATGATATTGTCATTGCCAACTTGTACATCCGGAATACGTTTGAAGGTTCGGAAGATTATACCGAAGTAATTCGTACCGAAACCGGAACAACTCACATCTGGGTTATCAATTGCGATGTGCTTTGTTTATGGAAAGATACTTTTGCGCCGTGGGGAAAAGCCGGTGGCATGTATTATGTTTCCAATTGCAATTTCCGCGGAAGTATCGATGCATTTTGTCCGCGCGGATATTGTTACGCCATTAATTGCCGGTTTACCGAAACCAAAAGCAGCAGCCCGATCTGGCACGAAGGTGTTGCCACCGAAGACCAGAAACTAATCGTTCAGGGATGTTCTGTTCACAGCGAATACAACAAACAGGTGAAACTTCAGAATTCGCAAAATTATGCCATGTTTTATTATCTCGATGTGCAACTTTCTGACAGTATTGGTTCGCTGGGAGTTAGTGCCACCACTTATTTTTATGGAGTAAAAGGTTTAGCCGGTTCGACCTGGTTTGCTGATAATCTGACACTTGCCAACCGGAAACTGATTGATGCAGTCTGGACATTTGATGGAAAATGGGATCCGGAAAGTACGATGCCCTCGGCTTTACCTTTCGCAGCATTGCCTCAACCTTACAATGGGCGCTATTCGGTGGCAGCCGGAATTACAACACTCAAATGGATTCCAATGCGTAATGCAGTTTCGCATAAAATCTATTTTGGAACCACCGAACAACCAGCTTTATTGGGTGAAACAACTTCAGATACCATAAACACACCGGTACTTGAAACCAATAAAACCTATTACTGGAAAGTAAACACAATTACTTCTGGTGGTGAAATTCAAGGCATTCTTTGGCGATTTACAACTTCCGATAATATTGATCCTGTAACACCTTCGACACTGACTTTGATTGGAAAAAATAATCAAACCGTAATTATCGGAAATCCGATAGAAACGTTCAGTTACAAAATGGGAGGCGCCACTCAGTTTAAAACAACCGGATTGCCCGCCGGAACACAAGCTGTTTTGAAAAACGATACCATTTCAATTTCAGGAACACCTACGACAACGGGAACATACGGGTTTACCGTTGAAACAACCGATGCATTATCGAACGGAAAAGCGACAGGAACAATTGTGGTGAAAAACCCAACTGATACTGTCCCCGACCCACCTACCGAAACTGATTATACATCAACCCGACTAACCAAATTTTCAACCATCCTTGACTGTAAAACCATGCCTCAGGAACCGGCGTGGATAACCAAAACCGGAAGTGTAAGCTGGTCGTCGGGTACCGGTTATAAATGGGGAAGCACCTCTGCGGTTCTTACCGTGAAAGTAAACGGATGTACTAAAATTGAATGTACCTTTCTGAACAGCAGCACTTCACGTCCGATAATTATTTCGGATGGTGGCAGTTCAAACGACAAAACTGCTTATCTGACAACTGCAAATGTGGAAACCTCAGCCACCTTCATTCCCAAAACCACCGGAAGCGACGATATTACAATTAAAACTTCCGGATCGAGTGGAATGTCTATTACTAAAATCATTTTATACGGAAATTCTACCTCTATACAACAAATTTTATCAGATAACTTGAACGTGAAAATTGAGAACGGCAAAATAATATCTACTGAACCAATTGATATTTATACGATTGCAGGGCAGTTGGTTTGTACAAAAAGATATTCTGTGAATTTGTTGAAAGGAATTTATATTTTAAGTACTAACACTTACAAAACAAAGATAATTATCAATTAAAATGCTTATTTGCTGCCTAAAAAGAATCAGAGGATGTTCGAAAAACCAACGAACGTCCTCTTTTTGTTTAAAAAACAACCTGTTATAACGACTTTCATGAAAATATTCATTCAATTACACACAAAAAGTCATTTTCTCCACAGTTAAAAGGTTCAGTGAATATACTTTTGCTGTCGTAATCTTAATGAAATCAACAAACATTCTATAAAATAAATCACAAGAAATGAGAAAAAGTTATTACTTCTTTATTCTGGTAGCCTCACTTATATTTGCTTTAGCACAATCAAGTATGGCTGCTATTTTTTATGTGTCGACCACAGGTAGTGACACCAATAATGGATTAACTATTGATGCACCTTTTGCAACAGTTTATAAAGCCGTTATGATGGCAAATCCTGGTGACATGATTTATGTTCGTGGCGGCACATATACCTGTGCGACCCGAATAAACTTATCTAAATCCGGAACAGCCACCCAAATGAATTTCCTTTTTGCCTACCCCGGCGAAAAAGTGATTCTGAATTTTTCTTCCATGGCTGTTGCCGATAGCAATCAGGGAATACAAATTTCAGGTGATTACTGGTATGTAAAAGGAATTGCGGTTTTCAACGCCGGAGATAACGGTATGTTGATTCAGGGCGGAAGTTATAACCGTATAGAAAACTGCGAGTTCTACGAAAACCGCGATGCCGGATTTCAGATTAAAGGGATGGGTGCATTTAACAAAGTAATTAACTGTGATGCTCACGATAATGCTGACCCTCAAAATTCGTATGGAAATGCTGATGGATTTTCCACTAAAATTGATCCGGGAGATGGAAATTATTATTACGGTTGCCGTGCATGGTGTAATTCTGACGATGGTTGGGATGGTTATTTAAAAACGAACGATGTGGCAGGTGGCTATCCAAACCCCGATAACGTTACGACTACACTTGAAAATTGCTGGGTGTTCAAAAGCGGTTACCTGAAAGGCGGAACTACAACATGTGCCGGAAATGGCAACGGATTTAAAACCGGAGGTAGCGACAATAAAGATCAGCGTCACAATCAGATTTTGGTCAATTGTTTGTCGTTTGGAAACACCAATAAAGGTTTTGATCAAAACAGCAATACCGGTTCTATGACTATGATTAATTGTACTTCAATCGGGAATGCAAAAGGAAATTACATGTTCAAAACTGCTTTGGCAACCGGGAAAACGTTGACGCTTAAGAATTGTGTTTCATATCAGGCTTCCGGAACAAAATGTGGTATTGCTGCAACTGCAGTTTTGGCAACCAATAGTTTCGTGATGAAAGCAGATGCTTCCGAACAAAGTAATTCTGCTACTCCGGCCGATTTTCAAAGTGTTGATATTGCAACGGGGTATACTCAGGGAACTTCTGCACGAAAAGCAAACGGAAGTTTACCCGACATTACTTTTGGTCACTTAGTCGCTACTTCTGCCAACTTATTTGATAAAGGAACAATTATAAACGATGTTCCCTATCTTGGCATTTCACCTATTCCCTACAATGGCGCAAAACCCGATTTGGGATGCTTTGAAACAGGCGCAAACCTTATTCCTTCTTACAATCTGACGGTAAATAATGCCGGTTCGGGAACGGTTACACTCGATCCTGTTACAGGCCCGTATGTAAGAGGTTCGGTAGTTACACTTATTGCAAATGCTGATGCCGGTAGTAAATTTACAGGATTCAGTGGAGATTTGTCAGCAACATCAAAAATTACAACCATCGTGATGGATGGCAATAAAACAGTGACTGCCAATTTTGCGTCAACGGCACAATATACGCTGACAGTGAATGTGGTTGGTTCAGGTTCTGTTTTATTGAACCCTGTAAACACCGGAGTTTATGATGCAGGCACGGTTGTTTCATTAAATGCCATTGCCAATACCGGAAATTTATTTCTGAATTACAGCGGTGACATTACGAGTGGAACAAATCCTTCTTCCATCACTATGGATGGCAACAAAACCGTTACGGCAACTTTTACACCTATCGTTGCGGCCGACTGGAATGTGATACAGGCAGAATCTGGAACATTGGTCAACGCAACTGCAAAAACAGACCATGCTTTTACAGGTACCGCTTATGTAGACTTTGTGAATGGTGCAGCGGATGCATCAGTAACATTGAATGTACCGGTAACTGTTGCCGGATGTTATGATGTCAACATTTTTTATGCAGGCATTGAAGACCGTCCGATGAATGTGTATGTGAACGGTGTTCTTTGGGCGCAGCCGGCTTGTCCAAATCCGGGTTCGTATGACGTTTATGCGTATGCTCCGGTTATACTATCATTGAAGGCAGGAGCAAATTCCGTGAAGTTTACCGGTCCCGGCCCTAACGGTGGACCAAACTTTGACCGCATTGAAGTGAAAAAAGTTCCAAGAACGGGCGATTGTGCACCGGTTTCACCAAATGCAGTTATACCTGTTTACGATTTGATTCAGAATCTTGCTATAAATCCAAATCCGGTTAGTGAAAGTACCACCATGACTTTCAAATCGGCCAATAACGAAACAGGCAAATTCTCCATTTACAGTTTAACCGGCAAGTTGGTTTTCGAACAAACATATTCGTTTAATGTCGGTGCAAACCTGAAAGAGATTGATTTGAGTTCGCTGAACCGTGGAATGTATATCGGCAAATTACAGGTTGGCGATCAGATTCAATCGGTAAAGATAATGAAGAAATAAGTTGATAATAAAGAGGTTTCTACATATTCGTAGCACGACTTCAAGTCTTACTACGAATAAAACAATATAGAATCAATGAAGCATTTCTTTTTTATTTGCATTTTTATTCTTGGTTTTGTTTTTCATATCTCCGCAGCCACGTTGTCCTATTCCCTTCAAATGGCGAATTCGCAAATGAAACGGAGCGGTTCCATTCTGACGTGGGATTATCCGAGCGGACTTTTTGTTGAATCCATTTTAAAAGTATACGACCAATATGCCGGTGATACGTATTACAATTATACGCTCAACTATGCCAAAGCTACGGTGAACTCTTCCGGCAAAATTGCCAGCGGATACAGTTTTACGGCTTACACGCTCGATAATATTAATCCCGGAAAGTTCCTGATGCAGGTTTATGCTACCGGAAATGCTTCGCAATATAAAATAGCGCTGGATACGCTCCGCAAACAACTTACCAAACATCCGCGCACCAACAATAGTTCCACCGGCGGTTTCTGGCACAAAGCTTCCTATCCAAACCAAATGTGGCTCGATGGTCTTTACATGGGAACGCGGTTTTACGCCAATTACGAAAAGACGTTCAATAACGGAGCGAATTATGATGATGTTGTCAATCAGTTTACGTTGATTCACAGCAAAACCTACGACGCCACCTATCAACTGAATTATCACGCCTGGTCGGCAACGCCCACGGATGCCAATTCGTTTTGGGCCAATCAGACTGCCCCTTTCCTGGGTTGTTCCAAAGAGTTTTGGGGACGCGGTATGGGTTGGTATGCAGCCGCTTTGGTGGATGTAATTGAAATTCTTCCTCCAACTTATAGCCGCAGAGCCGAACTGGTTACAATATTAAATCAGGTGGCCGCTGGCATTAAGCGCTGGCAGGACCCAACAACGGGCTGCTGGTTTCAGTTGCTTCGCTACAACAGCTCGACTGTTTCTTCCAAAGGCACGCACAATTTTCTGGAAGCATCTTCTTCGTGTATGTTTACCTATGCGTTGCTCAAAGCCATCCGGTTGGGATTAATTGACAGCTCTGTTTATTCCGCCACCGCTGCAAAAGCGTATAACGGAGTAGTTACCACTTTTATCACCACCGACACAAACGGTGATTTGTCCCTCAACGGCATTTGTTCATCTGCCGGCCTCGGACCTTCCACCAATAAAACCCGCGATGGTTCTATCGATTATTACCTCGACGGTAGCGATGCCGGTTTAATTGTTTCCAACGATTTGAAAGGAGTCGGTCCGTTTATTATGGCCAGCGTGGAATACGAAAAGTCAGTAAACACCGCCGTAAATTCGGTCGAAAACAATCCGTCCGGTTTCCAGCTCATCACTTACAATCAATTGTTGACAGTCAAATCCACTTCAACCAACATAAACCGCATTCAGCTTTTCGATTGCCGGGGAAATGAACTCACCAACCTCCAGGTAAACTCCAAAACCGAAATCTCTATCCCTACAGCCAATTACCCTTCCGGCATTTATTTCTTGAAAATAAATGATTCGAAGGCCGGGAAATTTGTGTTGTAATTTTCAACTATCAATCAACATCCCGGAAATGCGAACTAACATTCCGGAAATGTGAACTAACATTTCCGGAATGTCAATCAACATTCGACCGATGCGAATCAACATCCCGGAGATGTCGATAAGAATCTCCGGAAAAGCGATCGGAATTTCCGGGATATCGATAAGAAAACTGAGGATGTCGATAAAAATCTCCGGAAAAGCGATCGGAATTCCCGGGATGTCGATAAGAAAACCAGAAATATCGATAAGAATTCCGGGAATTCCGAAAAATACCTGTCAATTTTTTATAAAATACATAGTTTGACTTCCTCTCTACTCGTAGTTTTGATAGAATTTACAAGATTTAAAAGCAAAAAACAAAAAAAGTCAACTTCTATCTTCTTTATAACAAGCTTCTAAAGCGTTCAAAGACATGTCTGTAAGAATAAATCCGGCACTGTCATATTTTCTACATATTCAGTCATTTTGTGCACATTCATTAAAACTATAGAACATATATTTACATCGCGATTTTATGCGCTTTAAATAAAAACACCTTAAAATTTAATGGATATGAGAAAAAATTACATGAAAATGAAGAGAAGGCTACTTTATAGAAATCTGTTATTGTTGGTCATGCTATCTATTGTAACAAATGTTCTTGGATATACTTATCCAAGAACAGTAACTTTAACTGGAGCTAGAACAAGTTGGATAACAACTGGCGGAGTAACTGTAGTTAGCAATGGTCCTGCTAATTCTTCAAAAACAATGACTTGTTTAAGCTCGTCAAGTGCATCGTATATTTCTAACAACTCTGCAACTGGTTATGTTGATTTAAAATTGTCTGATACTTCAGAAAAAATTACGAAGATAAATATTGTGTGGATGTCAGCAGCAGCAAGTCAAGTTGCACCAGTTGTGTTTGGAGAATCAATTACATTAGGCACTGTAAACTCTGTATCAAATGTAATTTCTGCAGTTAATGGAGGATTTACAACAACAGCGGCAATTTCTACATCAGGTAATTCTAATTGCCCTGGTGAAGATGTTTCTTTTCCTATTTCGGCTAAAGTTCAAGAAATTTGGTTACCACGTTTGATGTGGAATAGTGCCACTCAAAATACAGCAAGTACAGTATACGGCACTTATAATACACGTTTAAATAATAGTTCATCTACTGGTTATACAAATGGTGTGGGAAATAGTTCTGGTCAGTACATTGGTCAAATAATTGTAACAATAGATCAGGCAGGTACTGCTCCAACCGTAACGACTGGAACAGTAGGAACTCCCAATACTTCGGGTGTAAGCGTAACAGGAAATAGTATTACCGCTATCGGTAGTGCAAATGTAACTGCTGAAGGCATTGCATGGTCTAGTACAACTGGAGGAGAATCTTCTGGAACATTTGTTAATAATGGTCAAACATATAGTTCTTCAACTATCTTCGATACTAATTTATCTGGTTTAACTGCAAATACAAAATATTATGTGAATGCCTATGCTACAAATACCGCAGGAACGTCGTGGGGTACAGAGTCAAACTTTACTACTTTTCCTAATGCACCAGCAGTTACTACAGCTGGAACAGCTACCAGTAGCAGTATTATTTGTAACTGGACTGCACCATCGCCAGCAGGAACGGCAACATATGATTATTATTTAGAGTATGGTACTGATAAAACTTTTGCAATCACCACTGGAAATGCAATAGTTGCATCAGGCACGCTTACTCAAACTATTAGTAATGGTTTAGCAGCTGGAACAACCTACTATTATCATGTAAGGGCAAGAAACCTTAGCGGCGCTCAATTAGGAGCATGGTCATCCTCCTATGGAACTACTGCCACCCTTATTAGTGAGACTGCACCTACAATGGGGACAACAACAGGCCCTACCACTATTGGAGCCACTTCAGCTTCAGGCGCAGGTGGAACAATCACCGATGTTGGAAGTGGAGTTGCCAGCAGTGGTGTATGTTGGAAAACAACAGCCGGTGCAACAATAACCGATTCAAAAGTTTCTGATGGTCCAACCACAGCTACCTCATGGACTAATAGTGACTTAGGTACTAGCTTAACTGCTAATACAAAATATTATCTTAGGTCTTTTGCTGTCACTGCAGCTGGGACTCCGGGCTATGGTACTGAAGTTAACTTTATAACTAAACCTGGTGTGCCTACCAGTGCTGTCAATGGAGCAACAACTCTCTCATCTTTTCAAGTGAGTTGGACAGCTCCAACAGGTGGAAGTGCTTATTCTGTAACATATATAATGGATTATGGAACTACTTTAAGTTATGGCTCTTCAACAACGGCTTCTGCAAGCACATCGGTAACGGTTAGCGGTGGTTTAACTGGAAACACCTTATATTATTACAGAATTCATGCTATAACGACTGCTGGAAATAGTGATTACTTAACAGGTACAATTACTACTTCACCTGCCACCGGAAAGGCTATTACTGTTTTCACAATACCTAATCAAGTAAGTTCTTATATTACCGAAAGCACACATACAATTAATGTCGTCATGCCATCTGGAACAACCCGTATGAATTTGGCCCCAAGTATAATTACTGTTTCAACTGCAGCTGCTGTTAGTCCTGTATCGGGTGTTTCACAAGACTTTAGGACTGCTAAAACCTATACTGTAACTGCTGAAGATGGGACATCTCAAGCTTATACAGTAAACGTAACGAATCAAGCTTTAATAACTACAAAAACTTTTAATTTTGATGCAGCAACTTATAGTTCAGGAACTTCAGGATACGAACTGAATTTTATAGGCGGATACTTCAAATCTACATCTGGTGGTAGTACAACAGTTAATATAACTGGGGGTTGTGGTATATATACTAATAATGTGACAACAGGTAGCAGCGTTTTTGTATATCGAACAGACATTCCCATTCCAACTGGCAGTTCTATAGCGATAAACGCAAGCGGAACAAGTAGTAACAGGACTTTATCAAAAGTTGAAACAAGTCCAAGTTTGGGCGGAACATTAACTACTTATACTGCAACACCAACCGGGACCTTAGGTAATGCTGTTTGCGGGACAATTTCTATTCCAATGGGCACAGATATAGCATCTGGTACATATTTAAAATTTACTCTTTCCGGTAATATTAATTTATCTTCTATTGATATAACTACTTCAAACGGAGTATTAGCTTCTCAACTCATTGCCCCGACAGCTCTTGGAAGCAATACTAGAACTAATCAAGGGTTTACTGCAACATGGAGTGATGTAAGTAATGAAATAGGTTATACAGTAAAAGTTTACAAAGTTTCTGATAATTCTTTAATATCAACAGTAACAGGTATTGCAGCAAATGCAACCAGCACGGTAATTACTGGATTGGACACCGGAACTTCATATACTTTCACAGTAACAGCAATAGGTGATGGCGATACATATACAAACTCTGCTGAATCTAGTGCCAGTAGCAGTATTACTACATTTTATTCAATTACCGCCTCCTCCAATGATACAAACAAAGGTACTGTGTCATCTTCAGGGGGTACTTTCGATGCAGGTACTTCCATGTCATTTACAGCTACACCGACGAGTGGTTCATATCGTTTTGTAAACTGGACAGAAAATGGAAGTTTTGTTTCTGTGGCAAATCCATACACTTTCTCAGCTTCGGCAAATAGAGCATTGATAGCGAACTTTGCTGATTTTACAACTCCTATAAGTATCACAACTCCTACAAATGCTTCTACTTTTACTGATTGTACAAGTTGTAATGTGGATGTAGCCAGTGGTGGTACATTGGTTATAGATCAGACTAAAACCTACAATTCAGTTACTGTTGAAGTTGGTGGTAAACTTACACTTGCTGATGGAATTACACTTACTGCTCCGGTAACCTTGCAAAGTAGTTCGTCGGGCACCGGTACTTTTGTGGATGCCAATACTGGTTCAACTCCTCCTGCTATAACAGGAACAGTCAACCAATACCTCACTTCAGGTCGCAACTGGTATATTTCTAGTCCGGTAACAGTACCAACGAGAGGTGCTTTTAATGCTACTTCAGTAGTATGTTACAATGAGCCAACTGGTGCATGGCTTACTGAAACAGCGGATTCTACTTTCAATGTATTAAAAGGATATATATCTGCTTCTACCACAGGTAGTGCTTCTTTTAGTGGAACTTTAAATACGGGGTCGCAATCAATCACAGTAACCCGAAGTTCAACTAATACTTCAAAGCCTGGATTTAATTTAATTGGAAATCCATATCCATCCTATCTTAATGCAAATAATGCAATAAATAATGCGACTAAAATGGATAAAACTATTTGGTATAGAACCAAAGTTGGATCTGTATATTATTTTGAATCCGTAAATACTACAACAGGCGAAGGAACTAATAATAGTGGAGCTGGTGCAGTTACAGGAATTATACCTCCAATGCAGGCTTTCTGGGTAAGAGTATCACCAAACTATACTTCCGAGACTCTTACATTTGACAACACAATGCGTTCTCATGCAAGTGGCTCAAATCCGCTAAAAGTTAGGTCATTATCAAACACCACCCAGCAAGTGTTGCGCCTTCAGGTTTCTAACGGAACAAACAATGACGAAACGATTATTTATACTGACCTGAATGCACAGAATGGATTTGATGAGTATGATTCACGAAAAATGAGTAATACCAATCCACTGATTCCTGAAATATATACTACTGCCGGAATCGAACAGTTGGTGATTAATGGACTGAACAGCATTACGCCTGATCAGGAAATTCTGCTAGGTTTTGTTCCCGGTTCGGCAACCACGTTTAGTCTGAAAGCTACACAGGTAAGCAATTTTGAGCCGGGAACTCAAATCTTGCTGAAAGATTATGCCACCGGTGCTATGCAGGATATAACTGATGGTTTGGCCTATAACTTTAGTCCGGATAACTCGGTGCCTGCAGCAAGTCGTTTCGCACTTGTTTTCAGGTCGCCATCCATTTCAACAGGTGTAAACACGGCCGCTGATTCCGGTATCCGTGTTTCGGTAAATGGGAATAATCAGATTTCGGTAAATTATACAGGCGATCTGAAAGGAGACAGTTATGTGGGTGTCTATAATACAATTGGCCAGAAATTAGCTGTTAAGCAACTTAATAAATCTGTAACGGTAATTGATAATCCATTGGTATCGGGAGTATATTTTGTAACCGTTAGCAGTAAAGGCAGTTCAGTTACTCAAAAAGTAGTTGTAAGATAATACATGATAAAATCACAAAAATCAAATCCATGCAAACAAATATAGAAAAAGCAACTAAAGCAACATACGCTCCACCACGGGTAGAGCGCATTACACTCGACAACGAAATATCTCTGATCTTGACATCAGATCCTCCGACGTATGAAAATGTAATTCGGAAAGATGCTCCTGAATTCCTGAATTCCGATCCTTTCAAGAACTATCTCGGATAAAACAGGTAAATGTATTGTGACTTATATTGCAAGACAGTGTCAAATTGTCTACAATATAAGTCATTTTTTGCACATTAATTAAAACAATAGAACATACTTTTACAACAAAAAAAATAAACCTCATAAAATCGTCAAATACT
>CAIYTJ010000265.1 GCA_903929065.1 uncultured Bacteroidales bacterium
GGTTTGCCTCAAAATCAATCCGTTAATTCACCATTCGGAGCCTATAATGTTCGTTTTTTGCAAAATAAAAACGAAATAAAGGTATTCAAATCATTCTTTTTAAAGTCAGGTGATTATACATTGATTGAATATAAATTATTTTATAACTTTATTAAGAAAGTATCCAATATTGAATACAATAACTATATAATAACCAGAAAATAGAATAAAATGAAAAAAATCACGCTTTTGACCGCTCTTTTAATTTGTAGTTTACCGGTTGTTTTTGCGCAAAAGTTCGTAAATGAATTCGGTAAAGTTGCTAAGGATGATATGGATTACAGTGTTTATCCTCAGGATAAAACAGCAGAAGCAGTTGTTATTTATGATATGGGTGAGGCTTATTTTGTACGTAATGATGATAATTTTGAAGTGATATTTGAAAAAGCGACAAGAATAAAAGTTTTTAAAGATTCCGGCAAAAAATGGGCTAATGTTGAGATTCCACTGTATCGTCAGGGAAATATTTATGAAACAGTATCAGAGCTTGAAGCATATTCCTATAATGTTGAAAATGGAACAATGCAGCGCACGAAGCTTGATATATCAACATGTCATGATGAGAAATTAAACGAACGCTGGATTCTTAAGAAATTTGCTATCCCGAATGTCAAAGCCGGCTCAGTTATAGAATACAAGTATAAAGTAAATTCAGAATATATATTTAATTTCCCAAGTTGGGAATTTCAATGGAGAATTCCGGTTATTTATAGTAAATATGTGACTAAAATGATACCCTTTTACCAATATTCATGGCTTTTGCAAGGAGCTTCATCATTTGACTCGCAACGTTCGTATGAAGAAGGTGGTGTTTCACACCAATATGGATTTACAGAATACCATAACATGGTTTATGAATATGTAAAGAAGGATATTCCTGCATTTAATGATGAAGAGTTTATTTCTTCTCATGAAGATTATATTATCAAAATCAATATGCAATTGTCCAAAATAATTAATTTAAATGGCTCTGTAAGAAATATAATGACTACCTGGCCTGAAATGATTAAAGACTTTATTTCTGATGAGGATTTTGGAGGTTATATTTCTAAATCAGCAAGAACGGCTTCAAAGTTTTTTGATATTAAAACGCTGTCGTCTGTACCTGAACAGGAGAAATTTGATTCGATCATGAGTTTTGTAAAAAACAATTACAGTTGGAATGGGGAGAATAGAACTACTTGCTCTAAAAATCTGAATACATTTCTGAAAGATAAAACCGGCAATAATGCCAATTTAAATCTTTTTGCACTGGGTTTATTAAAAGCTTGTGGTATAAATGCATATCCTGTTATTCTAAGCACTCGCAGACATGGAAAAATCAGGTACGATTATCCGTTTAATCATTTCTTTGATTATGTTTGTTTAATTGCAGATGTGAATGGTAAAAAAGTGTTGACCGATGCAACGGATCCGTTAAACTCAAACAGCCGTATTCCGGAAAAATGTATAAATGACCGGGGCCTGTTAATACAAAAAGATAAAGTGGAATGGGTTGTATTGCAATCTACAATACCCTCTTCAAAACATACAGCAATATCAGTTAACCTGACCGATTCAACTCAAAACTCAAAAATTGAATCAACATCCAAAGAATATTATGCATTAGACTACAGAAATGATTGGGGCGAAAATATAAAAACCATTCAAAAATCTCTTGTAAAAAAGGGCTACAATGTGGTTGATTCATCCATCGTTGTGAAAAATCTGAATAAAATCAAAGCTCCATACGTTTTGAATTATAAGGTTGAAGATAAACCGGAGAGGATTAATGGAAAGATATATGTTTCACCATTTTTAAATGAAAATTTAAAGGAAAACCCACTGAAACAACAATCCAGAACTTATGCACTTGATATGATCTATCCAACGAAACAATCGTTCATCGCTGAAATTAAAATTCCCGATGGTTATAAGATTGATTTTATTCCTGAGAATGAAAAGATAATGAATGATGAGTTTGGTTTTGACTATACCATTCTGACCAACGATACCACTGTAATTGTAAATTTCTCATATTATTTTAAATTGCCTGTTTATCCGGCTGATGAATATTTGAAAATCAAATATTATTTCAAAGAAATAGTCAATAAGGGAAATGAGAAAGTGGTTTTTTCTAAGAAATTGTGAAAGCATCTAACTAAAAAAAAGACTTCCTGAGATATATCAGGAAGTCTTTTTTTTGTAAATTAAGAGTGGAAATTAAATGCGTTGAATATTAGCACCCAGCGCATTCAACCGTTTATCAATATCCTGATAACCACGATCTATTTGATCGATATTATGAATGATGCTGGTTCCTTCAGCAGAAAGTGCAGCTATTAATAAAGCAATTCCGGCACGAATATCGGGCGAACTCATTGTGGAAGCGCGCAAATGAAGCTGATTTCCTTGTCCGATAACGGTGGCACGGTGCGGATCACAAAGAATAATCTGTGCGCCCATATCAATCAGTTTATCAACGAAAAATAAACGGCTTTCAAACATCTTCTGGTGAATCAAAACACTTCCGGTTGCTTTAGCTGCTACTACCAGAAAAACGCTTAAAAGGTCAGGAGTAAGGCCGGGCCACGGAGCATCAGAAATCGTCATGATTGAACCATCTATAAAAGATTCGATTGTATAACTTTCCTGACGCGGAATGAAAATGTCATCACCAATTTGTTCCAGTTGTATACCTAGCCGGCGGAAGCTGTCAGGAATAATACCCAATTCATTATAAGCAACATTTTTAATGGTAATTTCGGAAGCAGTCATGGCAGCCATGCCGATAAAACTGCCAACTTCAATCATATCAGGCAAAATACGATGCGAACAACCTTTTAATGACTTCACGCCGTTTATAGTTAGTAAGTTTGAACCAACGCCCGAAATATCTGCACCCATTGAATTGAGCATTCGGCAAAGCTGTTGCAGGTATGGTTCGCAGGCAGCATTATAAATGGTGGTAGTTCCTTCGGCCAGAACTGCAGCCATTAGAATATTGGCCGTTCCGGTAACTGATGCTTCATCCAGCAACATATAACAACCAACTAACTTTTCAGCTTCAATTTCGTATCGTTTTTCATCAGGATCGTAACGGAACTCGGCACCGAGTTTCTGAATGCCGATAAAGTGTGTATCAAGTCTCCTGCGGCCTATTTTATCACCACCCGGCTTTGGAATAATTGCTTTGCCAAATCGAGCCACCATTGGACCGACAATCATAACCGAACCGCGAAGGGATGCACTTTTTTTATAGAAATCGTCAGTTTGAAGATAATCGAGGTTGACTTTATCAGCTTTAAATGAATATGTGTCCTGATTGATATGGTTTACTTCTACACCCATATCTTTCAACAAACTGATCAGATTGTTGACATCCAAAATGTCGGGAATATTGCTGATTGTAATTGTTTCAGGAGTAAGTAAAACAGCACAAATAACTTGTAAAGCTTCGTTTTTTGCTCCCTGTGGAATGATTGAACCGGATAGCCGGCGACCGCCTTCGATTTTGAATGATGCCATTTTATACAGTTGACAGTTATCAGTTATCAGTCATCAATATCTGTTAACTGATAATTGTTGACTGTTGCCTGTTTATTTTTTCTTTCTTGGCTTATTTTTTTTATTGAAAAGTACATCTTTCGATTCCACCAGTTTGAAGAAATCTTCTGAGATATCCAGTTTCCCTTTCGAAAGTAACCGTAAATCATCGAAAATTTTCTTATCATCCACTACTTCCTTATTCCATGTCAGGAAGCATTTTTTCATTTGGTTGGCAATCAGGCGTATCAGTTCGTTTTTCTCTTCACCTTCAGTGTATTCCGCCACTTTTTCAATCATTTCTTCCAATGTGCGGCCATAATGTTGATAGCGGATTCTGGAATTTTTATAAGGAATCGATTCCGGTCGTGTATAAAGGTTTTCTTCCTGCAGAATTTCATACGGAAAATCTATATCAAGTTTAAAGCCCGACATGATAGCCACGTGATCCCAGAGTTTATGTTTAAAATCATTTACATCACGCAGATAGGGGAACAGGTTTCCCATAATATTGATTATCGTTTTCACGCAGCGGGTACGTTCTTCACGATCTTCAATGGTAAGAGCGTAAGTAACCATTTGTTGTATATTGCGCCCGTATTCGGGCATTATCAGTTTCCCCTGTAAGGTTGTATATTCCATTTTTAGTTAAGATGAATTTAGAATACAAAAGTAGTGATTTTTATCGGTTCATCAGTTTATAAAGCTTATAAAGTTAGTAAAGTCTATATACCTTAAAAACATCAACTATCAATTACCAACGTCGAGCTGTTAACTATTTTGTCTCTTTTATAAGATAAATCAAAGTAGGGTAGTGGTCGCTGTAACCGTTAGTCCATGCACCACCGGAATGTGTTCTGATGGGTGAACCTTTGTATTTTCCTTCCTGTTGAGTCAGGAACGCCCGGTTAAAGATTTCCGCTTTCCAGAATCTGAGTTTTCCTTTTTCGGCATGAGCCAAACCGGAAGAAATAATTTGCTGGTCGAACAAGTTCCACTGGTCGTTATAAGCCAGTGAGCCGATTCCGCGATCCAATGTTTTCCACAATGTATTATACAATTCGCCATCTTTTACCTCATTGATTTCTTTTTTAGCACCCAACACTTTAGCACAACTCTCGTTGAACGGATCATCATTTAAATCACCCATAATTATGATTTTAGCTTTCGGATCAATACGAAAAAGTGAATCGGCAATAGAACGTGTCAAAGCTGCAGCCGCATTACGTTTCGGACGGGATGGAAGTTCTCCGCTGCTGCGTGAAGGCCAGTGGTTGACAATTACATGTACTTTCTCACCCTGTAAATAACCGCTTACCATCAATTGGTCGCGGGTTTTAAAGTTGGGATCATCCGGCATGTGTAACCGGTACGATTTACTGTTGGTTACTGTAAAAAGTCGTGGATTATAAAGCAGGGCCACATCAACGCCACGCAAGTCAGGACTATCATAATGAACAATCTCCAAATGACGCTTGGCCAATGCAGGTTGTTTAATGATATCTTCCAATACACCCCGGTTTTCAATTTCCGAAAGACCAATCATTGCCACGCCTGCTGGTGAATAATCAAGTCCGATTTGGGAAATGGCATACGACATGTGTTCCAGTTTGGCATTATATTTCTGGGTATTCCATTTCATTGCCCCGTTTGGAAGATATTCCTCGTCGCGAACATTATCCTGATGAATGGTATCAAAAAAGTTTTCCTGATTATAAAATGCAATGCAGCTAACATTGACTTTAACTTTATCGTTGGAATTTGATTGTGCTGTTGATTTTACCGGGATTCCAATACTGAAAAGTATAACCAGGGCAAGAACAATTGGAACTAAAGGTGACTTATTCATATGATTTTTGTTGAAAAAATGAATTTATATTATTTGACAACAAAAATGAGAAAAAAAAGTGAAAGAAAAAAATCAGCATGCAAAACAGGAGTTAAACTAAAACCAAAAGTCATAAGTTTTTAAAAATGATGTCGTGTCATAATACTGTGTTTCTGTTGGTTTGATGAGAAAAATGCTTGAATATTACGTTGGAAGTAAATCTGACAATTGTTGTTCCAATTCTGAATAAACTTCATCAGGAGCAGCACCCAGTGAATCGAATGTTTTACTGGCAAAGCTTCTCATAGTAGCAGTAAGTGTAATGTCAAGTATTTCAATATCTTCAAAGCCAACAGCACGGATTAAATCAACATCATTCTGAGTCATTTCATTGGCATTCCGGATGATTTTTTGGGCAAACTCCATCATGGCCACTTCTTTAGTTTCTAATCCAGCTTCATGAAAATTGATAAGTATTGAACGTAACTGTTCAATGTTGAAACCGTTTTTTATCAAAATAGTACCATGTGCAAGAAGGCAATAACGGCATTTCAATGCACTTGCAGCGGCAAAGGTAACCAGTTCATACGTTCTTAAACGCAGATTCTTGCGAATACTTCCCTGAAATGCTCTCCAGGTTTCCAGAACATCAGGCCGAAGACTGAAAACTTTGGCATGATTTGGGACATATCCCATACTTTTACGGTCACTTTCGTAGATTTCATGGAGTTTTCCTTCAGCTTCCACATCATCAATTGTTTGAATAAACATCTGTTTTTTCATATTATATTCGCTTTTATAATTGCAGTAAAAAAGCACAAAGAACACTTATGTTTAAACAAATTTCGCCTGTGCAGGGTTCAATAAATTTTTTCCAAACAATTCAAAAGGATTTCTCGCATACACAGCAACATTTTATTGAACAGACTCCGTTTTTTGAAACGAAAAATCGTACAGGCCTAATAGCCTCACATTTATTAGCTGGTAAACGCATGTAAACTCGACTTTTATAATTTTGTTTAATAAAAGTTGGAAGAATGGTTGTTAATGTGAATAATAGTTTTTATCTTTGGGTCGGGAAAACAGGCTATTGTTCATATCCCTTTATATAGAGGATATGTGCAATAATTTATAGCCATAAAGCAGGGATATGTACAATTGAATGTGTATTGGTGTTAGCAGCCATTCAAAGAAACAAAAAAACATCCGACTATCTTCCTAATTTTGTAATAGTAAAGCAATAAAATTTCAGTTCCTCGTCTTACGTGACTAGGAGGAATTTTAAATTCATGCACAAATTTAACTCAAAGAATTATGAAACAAATTTCAATTCTATTCTTGGTTTTCCTTAGCTCTTTCAATATTAATGCTCAGGATACAATTTCGCTAAAAAATGGAAAAATTATTGCAGCTATTAAAGCTGACCCATTAAGTTCCCAAAGTCCAAGAAATATATTTCCATTGGGAGTAAATGGTGGTTATATGTTTGTAAGTGGACTATACGGTATGTTTTCAGGCAGTATCGACTATTTGTTCACCCCGAACATAAGCGCAGAAATAAATTTTTTGGGATTGTTTCCATACCCTTCTCAATATTCTTTTTCATTTGGAGGGAAATATTGGTTTGCAAACAAGTTTAGCAAGAGTGGATTTTCTCCTTTTGCAGGTTTATTTTACACAAAATTTATGTCGGAGAACTATGAATATGTAGTCGAAAATAAACCCCGATGGTCTTATCATAATTATATGGAAGTACCTTTGGGAATTAGCTATATCAATAAATTTGGATTGCAAACTTCATTACAACTTGATGGTTTTTTAGGATATGAGTCCAATAAGTTGAATATTGTTGGTGCATTTGTTGAATTTCGTATTGGTTGGCGTTTTAAAACAGGTAAGAAAATTTAATATATCTGATAATCAACTGAAACAGATTGTAATTTTAATCTTAGTTTACATTTGTTCTATAAATATTAATTCTCCGTTGGCGCGGATTTATCTCCCATTGGTCTCTGACCGTTTGATCCTTGTAAACCAAACAGCAGAGCCGAGCGGTAATCCTAGTCAAACATATATATATATATTAAATGTCCCGGGTTGCAATCCCGCATCAGCTAAGGCAGCAGTTTTAGAAATAAAAAGCCCCGCCAACAGGAGCGGGGCTTGAAAAATTATAGTAGAGTTTTTATCATGCAGCTTTGGTGTTATTGTTAGTTACGTTTTGACTATTTGCATTTTCGGGTTTGTTTTTATTGCGGGTGTTACGGATTTTGGTCTGAGCCGTGTAATATTCCACACGTTGATTGATTCCGGTAACCAACACGCTGAAATCCAGTTCGGGATGTTCAATCTGCGCCAGTTCAATAGCAGCAAACAGTTCCTGCAATGCAATTGTAGCCTGTGAACGCACTTCGCGTGTATTAGCTTTTTTGCGGCCCCGAATGGAAGCAATGCGTGAACTTTTAATTACATCCTGACTCTTAAAGTTAGTCAATAACTCATCAAAGAGCATTTTCATATTCAACCGTTCAATAACTGCCTGCAAATTGGTGTCGGCGTCCAAAGCTTCAAACATTTTGTCGAGACTAAATGCCCGGTCGCTCCAATCGCCCTTCACTATGGGTTTCAGGTATTGTTTCACAAACATTTCCACCAACAATAAATCTTCCGACTGTGATTCAAGTCTGGCTAATTTCAGCGTTTTTACCTGCGCCAGAATAGACTTAATCAGGTCCATACTTTTGATGCGAACATTTTGCAAATCTGTAGTTGCCGGATGTTTGCCGTGACGAACGTTCAGCTTGGCAAACAGATCGTCAGCCGATTTCAATCGTTCATACAAGATTTTTACAAGTAATAATAACGCGGGAAAAGCATTCACCGTTTCTATTACTTCTTTCACTAAGTTGCGGAGCTCACTTTTGTGGAACCGCTGAAAAGGAATTGTTTTAATAATTCTAATCATAATAATAAAAATTTAATTGTGTAAAAAAACAGACCCAGTAAAAGACCATCACGGCTTTCGCATGTTGAAAAATCCTGTTCTATCCCAAACTTCGATAACGCATCAATATTCTCTAACCCGATCCTGATTTACGCCCGGGCTCTCTACTGTCCCAACCCGCAAACCTATGACATAACATTACAACAATTAAGCCAATGTAACATAATTGGCAGATTTTACGCCGTACATTTTTGAATGGAAATAGTTAGTGAAATATAAAAAACTGATTATCTGCAACATATATTCATTATACAATAAATACATATATTAATCAATTAAATAATATGACATGACATCTGCCATTTTTACCGATTATTTAGTGATATTTTGTCAGTTTTATACTAATTAATCACAACAAAAGTCTGCCAAATATACAATTATTAATATTGCACTTTTCAATATTTCGTTTTGTATGTGTACAAAATCAAATATTACACATTGCAATATTTGATTTTGTTACTCAACAACGACTACTTTGCATGTTGAAATACGACAATTGTTACTCAACAATGACTACATTGCACGTTGAAATACGACAATTGTTACCCAACATTGACCATATTCAGGCCGAAAACCACCCTTTGTTGATCAACATCGACCTGTTTTGAGTATGAAATCCTGTAATATTTAACGCAAAAATGAATATTGCACTGTGCAAACTGGTCATTGTTGGCAAACAAAAACAGATGTGCACATGTGCAAC
>CAIYTJ010000266.1 GCA_903929065.1 uncultured Bacteroidales bacterium
CTCAAATCTGTCCCATCGCTCAACGGTTTATCCAAACCGTATTTTGTTTCTACTAAAAATTGGTCTACACTATAAACCGCAAATTCTTGTTTTTTCTGATAGCCGTATGTATTAAATCCATTATATGCAGCCGATAAAGTGGCTGTAAGACCCGGAGTAATAAAATCAAGTTGCTGGTTTGCTTCCAGCATGGCTTGCATATTACGGTTGTTTACTTCCTGATAACCGGAACGTGACATTAAGCCAACAGGATTATTGAATTTGGTAGAAGTTCCACCCAAATTGCCTGAAGGTGTAAAAATCGGGTATGAATTTGGAAGTTCATGCATGATGGTGCTCCAAATCGTTGAGTTCCCAACATAAGGCGATTTGTTCCGTGTAATTTGTCCCGATAAATTGAATAAAACATTCAACCGTTTATTGATTTGAACATCCAGATTAGTTCGCATATTATAGCGTGTGGAACTGGCATTGGTTGAGTATTTAGGATCATCAACCGCATATTTATAAAAGCCCTGTTGATCCATTATTCCCAGCACAATATTGTACTTGGCAAAATTGCTTCCTCCCGAAATGCTTAAAGAATAACGTTGAATGGGTGCTGACGGCTTCAGAAACTGCTTAATATAATCCACACTCGGATTGGTATAGATATTATTTCCAGTCTGATCCTTGTATTTATCCAATGTTGCATCATCATAAAATGGTGTTGTAGCACCTTCGTTGAATTTAGCTTCATTAAACAACTTTCCGTATTCATACGAATTTAAAAACGTTGGTAAACCAACCAATTCCTGAAAACCCGTTTGTGCATCCAGTTTTATTGACATTTTTCCGGCTTTTCCTCTTTTTGTAGTAACTAAAATTACTCCGTTTGCACCACGTTGTCCGTAGATAGCTGTTGAAGCAGCGTCTTTAAGTACTTTGATAGATTCAATCTCATTGGGGTCTAAAAAACTGTAATCCCCGGGAGCATTATCAATCAAAATTAAAGGTTGTGCATATCCTCCGGACAAAGTACGATATCCACGTAGCCAAAGATTACTTCCATCCGAACCGGGTACGCCCCCCATTTGTTGAGCGGATAAACCGGGAAGTAGTCCACCTAATGCATTACTTAAATTGTCAGTTGCGTGAGTTTGGATATCATTTCCTCCTATCACCGAAATGGCTGCAGTATTTGTTTTGATATTATAACCAATTGTTGCAGTAGAATCAGCTGTTGGTTTAAGGTTGGTTTGTCCAAAAATACTCAGAGGCGCAATGAAAAGAATAATAAACCCTAAGGATATCAAGAATTTATGTGTTGTTTTTATATTTTCTGTTTTCATCATCATAAAAGTTTGTTTTTTATGTAGTGTGATTTGATCTTCATTTAATAATTTGCTGTTTGGAATAAACCTAATTTCTCATGATATCCTGCCAGCCTGGATTCTGAATCAAATTTGGATTTCTCTGAACTTCCTCGATATTAATTGGATAGAGTATATATTGATCCGGATTATCATAATGTTTTCTCAGAGGTCCGACTGTTTGTGAAAAATCATACACAAAAGTTCCATCCAAATTTTTAGTACACATTACTTTATGTAAATCGCGTGCCAACACCTCACCAATTCCCCATCTGCGAACATCAAAAAAGCGTTGGTCTTCTATACAAAGTTCCACCGAACGTTCATTTCTGAGTTTCACATCAAAATCAGCTTGTGAAATTGAACCGGGCAAATCACTTATTCCGGCACGCTCACGTACCTGATTGATTGCCCATAAAGCTGTTTTCGTACTTCCATCAGCCGAAGAGTTTGGACCACCCGCCTGATTTTGAGCTTCGGCATACATTAATAGTATATCGGCATAGCGTAAAAAAATCCAGTTCAAAAGAGGATTCCCTTTTCTGGCAACGCCATTCACGGTCCCTACAAGAACGTTTTCATCCCAATATTTTGTAAAGCAATAACCGGTATAGAAATAAGAGGCTAAACTTCCAACTGTTTGATAACCTAAGTTTCCACCGGTGTAGTATTCGCAGGTAATTCCCTGCCAACTTGCACCATTGTAAATCATAGATTGATTAAATCGTGGGTCTCGTCTGTTTTTGTTATACATATTGGCCATGTGATCTGCATTATTCCGATCGAAATTGACATATTGACCGGTTGATGGATCTTTAATTTCATAGCAATCAACAAACTCTTGTGTTGGTTGGAAATTTCCATACGTTAAACCGCCAAGGAAATTAGGTGCCCACATATATAAATCCCACATGTTCTTTGGAGCAGTATTCTGACAGTAAATCACTTCAGAGTTAAATGTTTTCAGGAAAACATCACGATAATTGGGCATCAAACTATATACATTTAAATTGATAACATCCAACGCTGCTTTCGCTGCATCCGACCATTGAATGCCCGATCCACGCGATGACCAGTATTGACTGGCACCCCAAAGTAAAGCCCTTGCTTTCAAACCCATGGCTGCACCTTTGGTGGCTCGTCCTAACCACTGATCTGACGAAACTGTTACATCCATTAATCCAGCTCCTTTATCACAATCGGAAACTATCGAATCTATACAAACCCGTATACTTTGTCTTGGTAGTCGTTGATCATCGCTTGGTTGCATTACTTTATAAACTAAGGGTACTCCACCCCAACGTTTTACAAGTTCAAAATAATGATGTGCTCTTAAAAAATAGGCTTCTCCAACCATTGTTTTCATTTCCTGACGATCAGCATCAGTAGCTAACGGTGTGTTTTTATAATTTTCAAGAAAAATATTAATTGCACGAATAGATTGATAAGAAAATCGCCATCTGCGAGCCACTTCAAAAGCATTTCCCCAGTTCCCATTTTCGCCACGTGTCATCCAACCACCGCTAATCAATTCAAAAGTACTGTTGTCATTTTTAGATCCCATACAATAATCATCCATGTTTGAAATCAAGTCATAACCCCAACTATCTGTAAAATCACCATTTACAAACGATTGAAAACCACCACGGAGAGTTTGGTACAATCGTAGTTGATATTGACGCGTTAATACCAAGTCACTAAAAACCTGTTGTTCATTGAGTGCTGAAGTGGGTGCTCTGTCCAGAAAATCTTCATTACAAGATGTAATAAGTGTGGCAAAAATGAACGGGATTAACCACTTTATGTTTTTTATAGTATTCATTGAAGTTTATTTTTAAAATGTTATATTAAAACCGCAGTTTATAACTCTCATTTGAGGATAGAATGTTCCATCTCCGGAACCGGCCTCAGGATCAAGATATTTTAAATGATCCATCAAAATTGCCAGATTTACACCATTAGTATAAATTCTTGCCGAACTGATACCAATTGATTTTAACCATGATTTTGGCAATGAATATCCAATTTCAACATTTTTTAATTTTAAATATGCACCATCGTATACATTTCCCAGTGGACCGAATGAAGTGACGCCATTGTTGATTGCTCCGCCGCTACCTGCATTGGAATGCAAAGTTGGATAAGTTGCATTTGCATTTTGTTCGGCAGTTAAAAATGGATTCCATCTACCTACTTCATTATTGTTTTGACCTTTCCAGAATGTAAGTGACACATGATCAACACCTTGTAACAAAATGCTGAAATCAAATCCTTTAAAGCTACCACCAAACGAAAAACCATAAGAAATTTCGGGGATATTGCTATAACCAGAAGCAAACCGGTCGAGGGTATTAATTATGCCATCTCCGTTATAATCTCGGTATTTACGATCGCCTACCATGGGTACACCAATTGCAGCTTGTGAGGGAGAACTGGCAATATCAGCAGCAGATTGAAAAAGACCAATACATTCATACATAATTGGTTGTCCTATTGGATTCCCTTCTTGACGTTGCCATGGGGCTATTGAAGTTGGCTCATCAATGGAAATAATTTTATTCCGTGCAAATGTGTAATTACCCTTCACAAAATAATTAAATTCGCCTATTTTGTTACGGTGGGTTAATTCAACTTCAAAACCATGGTTATTGGTTATTCCTTTGTTTGCTGCAGGTAATTGAGCACCACCTGTTTTAGGAACTGTATTTGATTGTGAAATCAAAATATCAGTGCGATCCTCATTAAAAAGATCCATAACTAATCCAAGTTTTGAGTTGAAAAAATTAGCTTCAACACCAATATTTGATTTTTTAGCACGTTCCCAGGTTACATCATTGTTGCCAATACGGCCTTCCATGATTCCGTTCCACAACAAATAATTACTTCCAAACCGGTAATATCCGCTTTGAGCATAATCATTATAATACAAAAATCGTTGTTCAACGCCTCCTATGTATAATTTATCATTCCCAACTTCACCATATGATCCACGGACTTTAAGAAACGAAATAAAGTCAAGTTTTTTTAGGAATTTTTCTTCAGATACAACCCATCCCAATGATACAGCAGGGAAAAATCCAAATCGCTTGCCAGGAGCAAAGTTTTCAGAACCATTGTAACCAATATTTACTTCACCTAAATATTTTTTATCATAACTATAAGTTGTTCTTCCCACAAGTCCCTGATATACATAAGGCGTATTTGCTCCATTTCGGTATTCTTGTTGATTATACAATACTAAACCGGTAACGTTATGTTTACCAAATGTTCTGTTATAATCTAATCCAAACTCTTCATATTGTTTGTTGGTATTCCAGTAAGTACTACTAGTGAAAGCCAAAGCAGAACCCTTCTTTGCTTGTTGATAAACTGCCTGATCAGTATTTGACCAATCGCGTTTATAAGTATCATAACCTTCCCAATATACAGCTGAATAGCTAAACTGGCTGTCGAAACTCACATTTGCTCTGGCTTTCAAACCTTTGGTAATAAAATCCAAATTATATTTTAAGATTATAGAAGACTCAATATTACTTTTTGTCTGATTTTGAAATCCATTTTGGGTAAGTAAGGCGGCCGGATTATCCATATTTGGGAGTTCGGCGAATCCAATTCCGGGGTAAGCTATTGGAGAGAGCAAGCTGCTTATACCGTATAAATAGGAATAAAGAACGCTGGTACTTACATTTGGAGAGTTTATTTTTTCTACACGACCAGCTAAATTCAATGTTGCTGTAAAATCTTTGGTAACATTTACATCTACATTTGAACGAAAATTATAACGGTCAAATTGGAAATTACTATTGTAATTTTTTTGACCCACATAATATTGTGAAGTCAAATCTTTAAAATAACTTCCCTGACTAAGATAACCGCCTGATATAAAATATTTAATGGCTTTGTTTCCACCACTCACATTCAAATTGTATTGTTGTTGAGGTGCATTAGCCTGAGTAAGATCTGCAAACCAGTTATTATTTGGGTATAATAATTTTTCATCAGCAGTAGCAGTCCCAAGTACTACACGTGCTATAGTGGCTAATTGATTATTGGAATAGAATAATTTCCCGGTTCCATCTGCATTTTTATTGTCGTTGTAATATCCTTCCTGATATAATTCGGCAGTTAATTGAGCATCCCTGAATTTTGGGGAACGGGTTGGATTTTGGAAACCCACTTGTGAGGAAAATTGAATTTTTGCAGGGCCTTCAGCACCGCGTTTGGTAGTTACTAAAATCACACCGTTGGCACCTCTAACACCATAAACTGCAGTTGCAGAAGCATCTTTGAGAATTGAAATAGTTTCTATTTCATTGGCATCTAGCTCGGTAAAACTCCGTTCTACTCCATCAACTAAAACAAGAGGAGTGGCAGCAGCGCCTTCCAACGTAGATTTTCCACGAATATAAATTTCGGCATCATCTCTTCCTGGTTCACCCTGACGTTGCATGGCAATAAGCCCGGGTAATCTGCCATTTAAAGCATTACTAATATTTGCAACCGGTGTTTGAATAATGTCAGCAGCTTTAACTGAAGAGATGGCGCCAACTACTGATTCTTTTTTCTGAAATCCAAAACCAACAACAACTACCTCATCAAGACTCTTCATGTTCTCTGTCAGAACTGCAACAATGTTTTGTTTGTCACCAACTTCAACATCAATTGCCTTAAATCCTATGTATGAAATGCTTAATGTTGTCGGATTGGAAATATCAACTGAAAACTTACCACTTGCATCGCTTACAGTTCCACTTTTAGCTCCTTTTTCAATAATAGAAGCACCAATGATGGTTTCACCTTTTTCGTCCAAAACGACTCCCGAAATATGAGTTATTTTGGAAGTGCTTTGAATTTTAGTACTTGTAGATTTTTTTTTTAAGACAATGTTTTTACCTTCAATCTTGTATTCAACATTGCTACCTTCAAGGATTTTAGAAAGAACATCTTCAACTTTGCTGTCTTTTACAATGATTGTTACAAGTTTCTTCATATCGACAACTTGTTCATCAAAAACAAAAAGATAGTTTGTTTGCTTTTCAATGAGCGAAACGACATTCATCAAAGGAACATTTTTGAGACTAAATGTTACCGTTTTCTCAGCCGGAGTATTGGCAGAAGCATTTAAAGTAAATAATATTGAGAGAATTAAGAAACCAATTTTTTTTAAAAATGTAGGAATATGGTCATTTTTGGTATAAATCGACCTCCCGCAAAGAAATATTTTCATATCTTTGTGATTAGAAAAAGTTAATACTGCATTTTTGATTATTGCAAAAGTCTGATTTGACTATTTCTGGTCGGCGGATATGGAGGTATTCGCCGATTTTCATTTGTGGGAGTTAAGTGGAATTGTGTTTTTTCATTATGTGATTTTTTTAAGGTTAATTTCAAGTTCTGTTTATAATATCACGATAGTATTATTCTCTTCATTTCGCTTATATTCAAAGCCATTTGCTTTTTGTAATACTTTCATTACATGTTCTAAGCCCTCTATTTGTTGGAATTTCCCTGTACAATTTAATTTCCCGACATCTTTATTTTGAATAATAATTTTGGTTTGATAATAACTTTCTAATTTTTGGAATATTTCTCTTAATGGCTCATCTTTAAATACATATATTCCTTTTCTCCATAAGAAATCATCTTGCGATTCTATACTGGTTTGCAGTAGTTTACCATTTCTCAGTTCGGCACGTTCGTTTGGTTTTAGCAGCAAATTTTCAGAAGTTTGGAAATTTGAAACTCTTACTGAACCTTTTAGTAATGAAGTTTGGAAAACAGTTGAATTGCTGTATGCCAACACGTTAAACGTTGTTCCAAGCACCTTAATATCGCACTTGTTCGTTAACACATGAAACGGCCGTTGTGCATTGTGAGTAACTTCAAAATAACCTTCTCCATCCAAAGAAACAGTTCTGTTATTCGCTTCAAAATTGGAAGGGAATTTGAATTTTGAATTAGAATTCAATGAAACTTTAGTTCCGTCAGAAAGTGTCAGATTTACATGCTGACCCTGTGGAACCTCGATTGTCTGTGTTGAAACAGCCATTGGTTGTTGATCCGTTTTTTGGATAAATAAAGTAGCTGTGACAGCAATTATGATTACTGCAGCTGCCTTTGAGAACTCCCGGACAAATCGTATGGCAAAAGAACGTTTTTGAGGTATCAATTCATGATTTGCATATTCCTGGGTAGTTTCGCTCCAAATTGCAGAATCATATAGTCGACGAAATTGCATAAATTGTTTACGGTTCTCAGCACTTGCTTCAATCCATTCCAATATATCAAGCTTTTCCTGAGGTAAAGCTTCACCCTTTAAATATTTATGTACTAATTCCTGATTCATTGTCATTTTGTAATGGAGGGTTAAATTTTAAGTAGTAATTAAAATTGATAAACGTGTCAAAAATTTGCCCTCTAAAATAAAGACAAACCATATTGAAATATCACTAGTTTAAAAATGAAATATTTTGAATAAAAGCTATTGCACCTCTTGAATAGTTTCAAAAGAATACTAAATTAATGCTTAATATAAAAGAAACAACAGGATAGGTAAGTAATCTTTTAGGTTGATTCGCAATACTTTAAGTGCCTTTGCAATATGATAGTCCACTCCCTTCACGGAGATACCAAAATATTGAGCTATTTCTTTGTTCGATTTGTCATCCTGACGGCTCATTGTAAAAATCAGTCGTGTTTGCTCAGGAAGTGAAGCCAGAGTTTGATCGAAAAGATTCCGGACTTCTTGAGAGAACAATAAATCAGGGTTGCAGGATTCTAATGTTGAAATCCGAAGGTCTATTTCACGCTGAGTGGAATTCATAATTGATTCATGAACTTCAGTTTTCATTTGTTCATGTCGGAGGTGGTTGAGTGATAGATTTTTCACTACTGTCAATAAAAAAGCTTGAATGTTTTGAACATCGTCGGCAGTATTGAAATTTTCCCACAATTTCACCATGGCTTCTGAGGCGAAATCATCTGCTATGTCAACATTGTGCACATACGATTTCGCAAACAAAAAACATTTGCGATAGTAAGTACTGTATATTTCGTTGAAAGCTTTGAGTTTGTCTTTTTCCA
>CAIYTJ010000267.1 GCA_903929065.1 uncultured Bacteroidales bacterium
CACATAGCCTATCAAATCAAAAATCAGTGATTTTACTCCAAAAAACAATCCAGTGACGAGCAAAAACAGCCCATATTGTTTAATTGAAAATGGATTAAATATTTTATAAAAAACCAAATAGGCGTAAAAACTTAAAACCCCGATGGCAAATACTATTATAAAAAAACGGAATCTTGAATCATTTACAGTTGCTTTGCTGAAAATACTGGAACGCTCTTTTACCTGAAAGAAGTTTTTGATGGTATCCGAGATTAATCCTACAGATTGCGTGCTCGAATACACTAACAAGAAGAAAAGTATCACTAAAACAATAAATACCCAATACTCTGTTTGTGGAAAAGAAGGATGAGGAATTCCTGTAAATCCATGTGGAATGTGTATTAAAGCTTTTATGGAATCGGCCAAATGCAACGAATCTGCAGTTGCAATTGAATCAACTCTTGCCAACGAATCTGACAGAATTGTTGTACTATCGTTTATTGCTTTAATTGTATCTGGCTGAATCATAGAATTTTATTAAATCGCTGCAAAACTGCGAGAGTTTGATTCCCAATTTGCAGAATTACTTATTGCATTCAAAACTTCTTCCGGTGTTGCAACCACTTCCCACATATTTTTATGCACACCGCGCATAAAATTTTCATCAACTGCCCTGTGAAGCATTTCGATCATTGAATCATAATAACCATCCATATTTACAATCACTATTGGCACAGTCAAAATTCCAAGTTGTTTCCACGTAATTGCTTCTAACAATTCTTCCATAGTTCCACAACCACCTGGCAATGCCACAATTGCATCAGCCATTTTGGCCATCAATGCTTTTCGTTCATGCATGGTTTCCACCACTATCAATTCGCTCAACGACTTGTGGTGCCACTCTTCATCGCACATAAATTGAGGGATTACACCCGTTATTTTGCCATTTGCTGCTAACATACTATCAGCGAGTTGCCCCATCAATCCACTACAGCCACCACCAAAAACTACTGACATGCCTGCTTCGGTAAAAATCTTAGCCAAACGAGCTGTTGCTTCAAAATATACAGGTTTTATTTTAGTGCTGGCAGCACAATATACACAAATGGTTCGCATGGAAATATCAGCTAAATAGTCTGTTTCTTTAAAATCAGTGCAAAAATACAGTTTTCTTTCCGTATTTTTGAAGTTAAATTCAAAAATTGAAAAAATGATACTTGTTACAGGAGCAACAGGACTTGTCGGAGGAAATTTGCTATGGTTTTTGTTACAGGAAAATGAACGGGTAGTGGCAATTCGCCGGCCAACAAGCAATCTGGAACCTTTGAGGACTATATTTAGTTTTTATACCAATAATCCAGATTCATTTTTAAACAAAATTGACTGGAAAATTGCTGACGTTCTTGATTTTGAATCAATTAATCAGGCGATGTCAGATATTTCTGTTGTTTATCATTGTGCAGCAGTTGTTTCATTAGGTAAAAATGATAAAAATATTCTTGACACTAATGTGGAAGGAACAAAAAATGTAGTTCTCGCTGCACTTAAAAACAATATTAAAAAGTTTTGTTTTGTTAGTTCAATTGCTGCTTGTGGAAAAAATCTTGACAATGATTTGATTGACGAAAATGCAAAATGGATTGAATCACCAAACATATCGGCATATTCGCGAAGTAAATATGATTCGGAGCAAGAGGTTTGGAAAGGCATTAACATGGGGCTGAATGCTTTAATTGTAAATCCTGGTGTCATTTTAGGTGTTTCAGGAAGTAATTCGGGCAGTTCGAAATTATTTGACCAAGTCCGGAAAGGATTAATTTTCTACACGAATGGTGGAAGTGGATACGTTGATGTTCAGGATGTTGCAAAAGCAATGATTCTACTAACTAAATCTGAAATTTCCGGAGAACGTTTTATTTTAGTTGCCGAAAATTGCTCAAACAAACAGATTTTGAATTGGATGGCTGATGGGTTTGGAAAGCGTCGTCCATTTATTCCAATTGGGAAAAATTTAATACAAATCGTTGGATTTTTATCGGAAATTTGTGGAAAGATATTCAGATTCAGCCCTTTAATTGACAAAGGAACTGCCAAATCAGCCACCAGCAGAGGATTTTACACCAGTCAAAAAATCAAAATGGTTTTGGGATTTGAATTTAATTCAATAGAAAATTGTATCAAAGAAGTTTGTACTTTCCAAAAAAAAGAGTTAAGTATTTAGAAATGAAAACCCAATTTCAATCCTAAATTTGTCATCGATGTTTGTCCTTGGTAATTAAATGTACCCAAATCGTTTGTTACAGTAAGCGGAGCATAAATAGAAGTTATGCCTGCATAAATTCCTGCGTAAATATCGGATTTATAGCCAGTTTTATGCACGATGCCAACAGAAGCCCGTATCATTGGTCCGCCATTGTAATTCTGATTCAATCCAAATGAGTAACCTGCATCTACACCAATGAATGGAGCAGTTCGTGCTTTTAATAAAACATTTTGAAACCTCAGAAAAACGGGCAAGAAACTCACAGGATCAGTAGTCGATGGTATAAAAGTGAAATTATAGCCAACTCCAATACCCAAGAAAACGTCTTTTCCCGAAATATTTTTTGCTCCAAAAACCATTGAACCTTCTGAAAATGGAGATGATACGAAAGAATTTTTAGCATCTGAAATTCCTCCGGACAGTTCAATGTTGCCGCAAAAAAAACCTTTCGTGTTTATTTCAGAAGCTTGTTTTCCAGAAGTTGAAGAACTCTCATTCAGATTAGTTTTCTCTATTTTTTTTACCTCCGAAAGCTGAAACTGATATCGTTTGCCGCTTTGAGTTTTAATCATTACTAACTCATCGGTTTTTGCTATTATTTCACCAATATAAACCTCACCGGTATTTAGTGTAATTTTATCATGTGAAACCGATTCTTGTCCCCAAAGTTGGATAGAAATAAACACAAAAAATAATAGAATGAGATTATGCCTCATAGTAATGTTTTAAAATTCAGTTGATTGAAACTGGCTGTAGTATTTCTTTAAAGCTTGTAAGAAATGAATTTGCATCAGATTTTGAAAGACACAAAGGTGGAAGTAACCGAATAATATTGGTTGAACTGACTCCTGTAAAAATCTTCTTCTCAAAAAGTAACCGATTTCGAATTTCCTTTACCGGTTGTTCGAATTCAATTCCAATCATAAGACCTAATCCTCTGACTTCCTTTATTTCCGGCATTTTTTTCAATTCTGACATCAAATATTGTCCGATTTTATCTGCATTTGCAATAAGTTGTTCGGCTTTTATAATATCTAACACTGAAATTGCAGCAACACATGCTAAATGACTTCCCCCAAATGTGGTACCTAGCAAGCCGTGTGAAGCTTCAAATATTGGACTGATAAGTACACCGCCAATTGGAAAACCATTGCCCATACCCTTTGCAACAGTGATTATATCTGGTCGAATATCGGCATATTGATGTGCAAAAAACTTACCACTGCGCCCATAACCAGACTGAATTTCGTCTAAAATCAATATTGTTCCGGTAGCCTTACATTCTGCACTGAGTTCTTTTAAAAATTCAATTTCAGGAATACGAATTCCTCCAACTCCCTGAACTCCTTCTATAATAACTGCGCAAATATCCTTTTTACTTAATAGTTTGCGAACAGCTTCAATATCGTTTAATGCAGGAAATTCCACTTCAAAGCCTTCGTTTATTGGCGCAACTATTTTCGGGTTGTCAGTCACCCGAACTGCAGCTGATGTCCGTCCATGGAAGCTTTTATTGAATGCAATGACTTTGCGGCGGCCGTTATGAAATGAGGCTAATTTCAACGCATTTTCATTGGCTTCAGCTCCGGAATTGACTAAAAATAACGAATAATCGTCATATCCTGATATCTGACCCAATTTTTTAGCCAATTCAATTTGCAATTTATTAACAACCGAATTCGAATAAAACACCAGATTTTCAAGCTGTTGAGTAAGTTTCTGAACATAATATGGATGCGAATGTCCAATTGAAATTACAGCATGGCCACCGTACAAATCCAGATATTCAATTCCCTGACTATCAGTAATTCTACTGCCCACTCCTTTTGAAATTTCAATATCAAAAAGCGGATAAACATTAAATAAGTTCATA
>CAIYTJ010000268.1 GCA_903929065.1 uncultured Bacteroidales bacterium
AAAAGCCGGTATTCCTGAATCATTCAATGTATTGGTACATGAATTAAGAGGTTTAGGATTGGATTTGAAATTTGAATAAATTCAATTCTCTGAAATAATAAAAGCCATTCGTTTAATTACGGATGGCTTTTTTGTTGAGATTAATTAAAAGGATGCATGCAAAGCGCCAACTTGAGCAGTTGTTTTATTTACTGCAAAAATTTGGTTGAAAAAACTTAAGTACTAACGAACCAGTATTGCCGCAGATGGGATATTTGATGCTGTGTCTGCCCGCAACTGCAGCCGAATAATGATTTAAAAACTACAGTTAACAACTAACTGCCGAACAGAATTCCGTCAAGCCCCATTTGCCGGCAGCAGGCATTCGCCAATTGAACTGCTTATGCTATTTTCTTTTGGTCGTAGGTGGCTTCTTCATTTTGTCAGGACGCTTCGTGTCTGAAACAGATTTTACAATTGTCTGACCGCTTATGATTTGCTTTTGGTCTTTAACTTTTGCAAGTGAATTTGCATACGCTTCATTTACAAGTTTCTTGATGTATGCTTTGGGAAATTTCTTTTTGTCTGTCACAAGAATGTAGCGATACTGATTGCCTTGCCCTAAAAGAATTTTATCAGGGTCTGAGATTTCGTTGCCCCAATAGAAACCGAAATGAACATTCTTACTTGAACGTCCAACGGCAATAGAACAAATAGTGTGTCCAACTTTATCCGTCGGGCTCCATCCAAATGCAACTGCATTATAATTGTCGTAAATTAATTCGTTAGTCTTTGGGCATAAATCCCAGACAAAGTCTCTAAGCCACATCACTAAATCTGTAATGTCTTCACCAAATGGTTTAAGAAACTTCAAAAGGTCTTTTGTTTGTTCTTTGCTCATTTGTCAAATTCGTTTTGCGTCCCACCCTGCTTGCTGCCAACGTTTTGCGGCTTGGCGTAGTGGCGGTATTTGAAATTATGTTGTTCAATTAATTGTTTTGTTCAGTAAAGATAAAATGTTCATCGCTTGGTTTGTCGTCCAACCGCATTAACGCAAATGCTTCTGTTAGCTGCCGTTTTGCATTAGTTTAATCCAAACATTTAATTCTACAAATAAATCTTTTGTCAATTCATTTTCTAATTCTTGATTTGTCTTGTCGCTTTGCCATTGCGTTGAGCCTGCATTTCTCAAGTCATCAATAGTGTCAAATAACCCGTAAACTTTTTCAAAACTTATACTGTCATAGCAATAGTTCTTAGTCTCTTCGAAAAATGGATAAGTGTCAATTGCTTTCCGCTTGATATTTTGAACACCTTCAAAAACATTTTGCTTTCCTTCGAAAATTTCTTCTGCAATTGCAACTCCAAATTCAATTGCAGCCTGTCTTTCGTCAGGCAATTCAATGGATAATTCTTTCAGAGTGCCAATGAAATACCTCTCAATAACTAAATCGTTTTCATTGTCAGAAAGTCCTGCTAACATTCGAAGTGATGGTGAGTCTAAGTTTTGTTCTAATGCTTGCAATGCGATGTCAGGCAACGAACGTAAACTAATATCACCAATAACAAATCTTGATATGTTTTGTCTGAATGTCAAATAATTAAAATGTTTGAATTAATGGCAGCTAACGTTCCCGGTGCTGCTGCTGTGGCGGATTTAGAACCACTTAATTGTCTGCGCAACGGAAACTTTTTTTGATTTCAAATGTATCAATTTAAAATGAAAACCGCCATAGAAGCAGCACCGTGTTACCGCCAGTATTAATCATTATCATCCATGTCCGAAGCTTCAACTGCAATAACTTTAGTTTTTCCGTCTTTGTCAACATGCATTACATACGCGTCACCAACGTCTGTGTCAGCATGAGCAATGAATGTCTTAAATGTAAATGATGAATCTGATAAATTAAATTTTAGTAATTGAGGAGGTGATAAAAAACCGTTGCCGATTAAGTCTGCTGCTAGTGAATCTTTAAATGAATTTTTGTCGACAACAATTGGTTTGTTGAATAAACTTGATTTAATCAAAAAATTTATGTCATGAAAGCTACGAATTAAAAAAGTGTCAGCTTCCGAATTAATAGTGTCAACGAAACAAATTTTGTCCAAGCAATGAGTTGTGAGTTTAAATGAAATGTCACCAAAGAATGTCGTGTCAAATATGAGTTGGTTGTCCCATTCTTTAAAACAGTCAACATTAATTTTTTGATAAATTGTGTCTGCATTTTTGGTTGTCTTAGTAGTTTGATTGTTGCGATTACAAGAAACTAATAAAATGAAAATTGATAGTAAGATTAAAGAATGTCGTGTCATAATTTTGTGTGTCATAATATTGGCGGTAACGTTCCGCAGGCTTGTGCAGTGCGGGATTTAGAAGCACTTCATTGTCTGCAAGCACAAATATAATTAGAAATATTAAAGTTCAATTTACATAGTCTGCCCGCATTGAACAAGCGTGCTGTTACCGGTAGTAATTTATTCCGCAGGATTTTCATTTTGTCTTTGTCGCCATTTTTGAATTGAAATTTTGTCGCCCGAATAAATGTCAACAATTGAAATTTCTTTTGTCAAAGGGTCAATGTAAAAATTATAATAAGTTTCAAATCTCAATTCTCCATTGTGACCAACTTTTAAATGATAACTTTTTTCGTCAGCAGTCGGTTTTTCAATTATCACAGCTACATGATGTTTATGATTTGTCAATGAGTCAAGATACCTGTTTTTTTGCTTTACTTCGTCAATGGAGAGAATTGTCTGGATAAGAAAATTTTCCGATAAAGTGTCTGCTGAAGTTTTTGTTTTTTGAAAAT
>CAIYTJ010000269.1 GCA_903929065.1 uncultured Bacteroidales bacterium
CTGCTGTTGCAGATATTCCTGACGAAGCAATGGACGAAATAATGAACGGCACCGAAGAGCGCCTGCACATTAAAAACCAATCCATTGGCACTAATTATTTCCTGAGTTACGATGGTATTTTGAAATATATCGAAATGCAGGCTGAAAGCGGCGCTTCGGCCACCGAACAAAAATGGGCTAACCAGTATTCCAAATCCATTGTTTGTCCGGAATGCAACGGACAACGGTTACGAAAAGAATCGTTGCACTTCAGAATGCACGATAAAAATATAGCCGATTTGGCTGCTATGGATATTGCTGAACTGGCCGAGTGGCTGGAAAAAGTGGATGAGTTTTTGTCCGAAAAACAAAAAACCATTGCCGTTGAAATTCTGAAAGAAATCCGCACCCGGCTTCAATTTCTATTGGATGTCGGATTGACCTATCTTTCGCTCAACCGCAGTTCGCAGTCACTTTCCGGCGGCGAAAGTCAGCGCATCCGGTTGGCTACACAAATCGGTTCGCAACTGGTGAATGTGCTTTATATTCTCGACGAACCAAGCATTGGCTTGCATCAACGCGATAACCAACGGTTGATTCGCTCGTTGAAACAATTGCGTGACACAGGTAATTCGGTGATTGTGGTGGAACACGACAAAGATATGATGATGGCTGCCGATTATGTGGTCGATCTTGGTCCGCATGCCGGACGACTCGGCGGCGAAGTGGTTTTTGCCGGTACGCCACAGGAGATGTTACAAGCCAATACCCTGACTTCTGATTATCTGAATGGCAAAAAACGTATTGAAGTTCCCGAAAAACTTCGTCCCGGAAATGGAAATTCAATAACCATCAAAGGCGCCCGTGGCAATAATCTGAAAAAAGTTGACGTCACTTTTCCCCTTGGAAAAATGATATGTATAACGGGAGTTTCCGGCAGCGGAAAATCAACATTGATCAATGAAACGCTGCAGCCGATTCTCAGCCAGAGTTTTTACAAATCATTACAAGATCCATTGCCGTATGACAGCATCGTTGGACTGGAGCACATAGATAAAGTAGTGGAAGTGGATCAATCGCCGATTGGCCGGACTCCTCGCTCAAATCCGGCCACTTACACCGGCGTTTTTTCAGATATCCGAAATGTATTTGTCACGCTGCCCGAAGCGAAAATCCGTGGTTACAAACCCGGACGATTTTCATTCAATACTGCCGGCGGCCGTTGTGAAGTCTGCGGCGGAAATGGTTACAAAACCATTGAAATGAATTTTTTGCCGGATGTGTATGTTCCTTGCGAAAGTTGCGATGGAAAACGCTACAACAAGGAAACCCTTGAAGTTCGTTTCAAAGGTAAATCCATAGCTGATGTACTGAATATGACCATTAATCAGGCGGTTGAGTTTTTTGAAAATCAACCCAATATTTTAAACAGAATCAAAACTTTGCAAGATGTCGGATTAGGTTATATCAAACTCGGACAATCGAGCACCACGCTTTCGGGAGGTGAAAGCCAGCGTGTAAAATTAGCCACCGAACTTTCCAAGCGCGACACCGGAAAAACGCTTTACATTCTCGACGAACCAACCACCGGATTACATTTTGAAGATATCCGCGTATTGCTTGGCGTATTGAATCGCCTTGTAAACAAAGGAAATACGGTCATTATCATTGAACACAACATGGACGTAATCAAAGTGGCTGATCATATTATTGATATTGGTCCCGAAGGCGGTGCCGCCGGTGGAAAAATAATTTGCTTTGGTACGCCGGAAGAAGTCGCCAAGCATCCCACCAGCGAAACCGGTAAGTTTTTGAAGATGGAGATTGGTTGATTAGTTTATCAGTTAATTGGTTAACCGGTTTTCCAACATTGAAGATTAATTTTGTATCTTTGACGGTTGAATTAAAATTCGATAAAACATTGGTTTGCAATTGTAAATTGTAAATGAAACAATCGTAAATAATAATTATGGCTGATAAAATCAAGAAAAAAGTACTTTTCATCGACCGCGATGGAACCATCATAGCCGAACCGCCGGTAACTTTTCAGGTTGACACGTTGGAGCAAATGGAATTTTTGCCCGGAGTTTTGCGAAACCTGTATTTTATCCGTCAAAAACTTGATTTTGAATGGGCGTTGGTAACCAATCAGGATGGATTGGGAACGGAAGTTCATCCGCAGGAAAATTTCGATATTATTCAGACTAAGTTTCTTCAAACGCTGGAAAATGAAGGTGTTAATTTCGATAAAATTTTTATTGATAAATCATTTCCGGAAGATAATCTCCCAACCCGCAAACCCGGAACAGCCATGCTGACTGAATATTTTTCAGAAGAATATAATTTGCCGGAATCAGTTGTTATCGGCGACCGGATTACTGACGTGGAACTGGCTAAAAACCTTGGCTGTAAAGCCATTTTAATTAGTGATGACACTGAAATTCTGAAAGAAAATAATCTGGCAGAATTCTGTGCGTTACAGACTACTGATTGGAATAAAATCACCGAATTTTTATTTGCCGGTGAACGAATAGCCACTATAAAACGCACTACTAAAGAAACCGATATTTTGATTGAATTGAATCTGGATGGTTCAGGAAAATGCACTATTGATACCGGTTTGAAGTTTTTTGACCACATGTTGGAACAAATTGGGAAACATTCCGGTTCCGATTTGACCATCAACGTAAAAGGCGATTTGGAAGTGGACGAACATCACACAATTGAAGACACAGCCATTGCGCTTGGCGAAGCTTTTGGTAAGGCGCTGGGCAATAAACGCGGCATTGAACGTTATGGCTTTTACCTACCGATGGACGATTGTTTGTGTTCTGTGGCACTGGATTTTGGCGGACGCGCCTGGCTGGTTTACGATGTGGAATTTAAGCGCGAATATGTTGGCGATTTGCCAACAGAAATGATTCTTCATTTCTTCAAATCGTTCAGCGATGCTGCGAAAATGAACCTGAATATCAAAGCGGAAGGCGAAAACGAACACCACAAAATCGAAGGCATTTTTAAAGCATTGGCAAAATCAATCAAAATGGCCGTGAAACGCGATATTTACCAATATGAATTGCCGAGCACGAAAGGCATTCTTTAATTTACGATTTATCCATTTACAATTTACGATTGAAAACATGTTTTCATCCCGAAATATTTTCATACCTTTCATTCTTTCAATTCTTTGTTTGAACCTTTCTGCACAGCCTGCTACAACTGAACATCCACGGTTGGTGGTTGGAATAATGATTGATGGTTTGCAGCAGAAACACATTGATCAATTGTGGAATTATTTTGACCCGAACGGATTTAAGAAATTAATCGGACAGGGTGCTAATCTGAAAAATGTTTCGTACAACATTGTTTCGGCCGGAAATGCTTCGGATATTGCCACCGTAATGACCGGAACAACACCGTTTTACAATGGAATTACCGGAAATTATTTTTATAACCCCACAGAAGACGAAGTTCAATCGATTATTCAGGATGACGATCAGGTTGGAATCGGAACCAGCCAGACTTTATCGGCTCATAAGTTGATGACCAGCACCATTGGCGACGAAATTATGCTGACAAATCCCGGAAAATCTAAAAGTTATGCTGTGGCTTTGAGCGCCGAAGAAGCCATTATGCTGGGCGGTCACACCGCCAAGAGTGTGGCGTGGATTGATGATGTAAATATGAAATGGATTACCACCGGATATTACACAAACGGACTTTCGCACTGGGCTGACGAAATGAATGTAAACGGCGTTTTCAAAAATTTCGTAGCACGAACCTGGGGACCGCTTTACAACATAAATACTTATTTATCCAAACCGAACCGCGAGGATAAAAAGTGGGGATTTTTTTACGATCCGACGACTAAACAAAGTAAAAATTCGCAGGCTTCAATTTTGAAAAGAACACCTTCGGGCAACGGTTTGGTGACGGAATTAGGAATGAAGATTCTGGAAGAAGAACAACTTGGCAAAGATAATTATCCGGATATTTTATTGCTTCAATACACCGTCCGCACACCATTTGAAAAAACTTCTGCGTTGCAATCGGCTGAAAAAGAAGATATTTATCTTCGATTGGATAAGGAAATTCAGACTGTTCTGCAAAAAATTGATGTAAAAGTAGGGCTGGATAAAACGCTGGTTTTTGTATTTGGAAACCAAACGGCTGTTCATTCGCCATCAGAATTAGGAGATAATAAAATTCCTGCCGGTTATTTCAATGCCGACCGTTCTTTAGCACTTTTAAGTTCCTATTTAATGGCATTATACGGACAGGAACGTTGGATTTCGGGTTATTATGGTAAGAACATTTTTTTGAATAAAGATAAAATTGCTGCCAAGAAGCTTAATTTTGCTGATTTCCAAAAAACAGTTGCTGAATTTTTGATGGATTTTGATGGGATTCAGTCAGCAACTCCAGCGTCTCAAATTCTTGGAATTGGTGGAAATTCCAACTCCGAAATGGCACGCTTGCGGAATTCGACTAATAAAAATTGTGTTGGCGATATTATCATTACGTTGATGCCCGGCTGGCAGGAAGTTGACAATAAGAATAATCCCGTTGGTGAATCGAATGCAATTGTTTCATACGCGCCGGTTTATTTTTATGGTTGGAAAATTAAACCGCAAACCGTTTCAACATCCTATCAAACAACTGATATTGCACCAACTATATCCCGGATTCTTGATATTCCAATGCCAAATGCAAATATTGGTAAACCGATAGTAGAACTGACTTCTAACCCATAAAACATTGATTGAAATGAAGTACGATTTTGATGAAATTATTGACCGGCATAACACCGGCGCCATAAAAATTGAACGCTGCAAAGCACTTTACGGAACGGAAGATGTGTTGCCGCTTTGGGTTGCCGATATGGATTTTCGAACGCCCGATTTCATTTTCGAAGCTATCCGCGAACGGTGCAAACATCCAATTTTGGGCTATTCCATGCCACCTAAAGATTTTTATCCGACCTGGATTAACTGGATAAAGGAGCATCATAACTGGGAAGTTTCAAGGCAATGGATTGGTTTTCTGCCGGGAATTGTGCCCGGTTTATCATTTTCCGTACAAGCACTCACTCAACCCGGTGATGAAATAATTGTTCAGCCACCGGTTTATTATCCGTTTTTCCATGTGATAAAAAATAACCACCGAATTGTTGTTGATAATCCTATAAAAACAGTTGATGGGAAATTCGAAATGGATTTCGAAGATTTGGAACGAAAAATAACTCCAAAAACCAAACTTTTTATACTTTGTAATCCTCATAATCCGGGCGGAAGAGTTTGGAGTTTTGAAACGCTCAAAAGGTTAGCTGATATTTGTGCAAAACATAATATTATCGTTGTTTCGGATGAAATTCACGCCGATATGGTTTTTGAAGGTCACCGCCACGTACCGTTTGCAACAGTCTCGGAAACTGCGGCTCAAATCAGCCTCACGTTTATGGCTCCCAGCAAAACCTTTAATATGCCCGGACTAATTAGTTCTGCTTATATTATTCCAAACATAGAACTTCGGAATAAGTTTGTTGATTTTCTGGAAGCATCCGAACTAAATGGAGGAAATATTTTTGCGTATGCTGCAACGATTTCTGCATTCGAAAACGGCAATGAATGGAGAAAACAAATGCTGGAATACGTTCAGGGAAATATCGATTTCGTTTCTGATTTTCTAAAGAAAAATATTCCGCAAATCAAACCAATGAAGCCAGAAGCTTCGTTTTTAGTCTGGTTGAACTGCAAAGATTTAGGAATGGGAACAGATGATCTCTTTGATTTCTTTGCTAAAAAAGCCGGTCTCGGATTAAATAAAGGAACTATTTTTGGTCAGGGTGGTGAATATCATTTGCGACTAAACGTGGCTTGTCCCAGAAGTATTTTGGAAAAAGCAATGAAACAACTTGAGATAGCGGTAAGCAGTAAGCAGCAAATAGTAAAAAGTAAATTCGTAGAATTCGTTTTAATTCGTAAAATTAGCATTAATGGATGTAAAAATTGAACAATCGTGGAAAACGGTACTTCAACCCGAATTTGATAAGGAATATTTTATCAGACTGACAGATTTTGTTCGAAATGAGTACAGAACCAAACAGATATTTCCACCGGCATCGCTAATTTTCAATGCCTTCGACCAATGTTCGTTTGATAATGTGAAGGTAGTGATTCTCGGTCAGGACCCTTACCACGGTGATGGACAGGCACACGGGTTGTGTTTTTCGGTAAATGATGGTGTGGCTTTTCCGCCTTCATTAATCAATATTTTCAAGGAAATTGAACGTGATCTGGCAAAACCTTCACCAGCAAGTGGAAATCTGATTCGTTGGGCGCAACAGGGCGTTTTATTACTCAATGCCACGTTGACTGTTCAGGCACACATGGCCGGTTTACATCTGAACAAAGGCTGGGAAGCTTTTACCGATGCTGTGATTCATAAATTGGCTTCCGAAAAAGAACATTTGGTTTTTATGCTTTGGGGTTCGTATGCTCAGAAAAAAGGCGAATTCATTGATTCAAAAAAGCATTTGGTATTAAAATCGGTACATCCTTCACCCCTTTCCGCCTACCGAGGCTTTATCGGTAATAACCATTTTTCGCTCGCCAATAAGTATTTAAGGGAAACCGGACAAGACGAAATAAACTGGTAAAAAAACTCCTGAAAGAAATTCTTTCAGGAGTTTTTTTGTTTGTCGGGATGACAAGATTCGAACTTGCGACCACTGGTCCCCCAGCTAAGCGCACAGCCAATTTTATTTTTTGGTAATCCATTGTATTTGTGTACATTTGTGCCTATAAATAAGCGTTTCAACACTTCTATTATTTACTAATATTGCGTTAAGTTTTAGTATTTGTGTAACGTTTGTGTAACGTAAATGTGTAATGTAAGTATGAAAGGAATATCAATTGCTGCAATATTGTACAAAAGTACAACATTAAAAAACGGTGCTTACCCTATCGTTTTGAGAGTTACCAAAACCAGACAACGAAAATTCATTAGTCTAAATCTCTCAGCTAAATCTAATCAGTGGAACGAAGAGTATTCTGTATTTAAAAAGGATAAAAGAATTAATCCTGATTACGAAACGGACAATCCATACATCACAAATCAGCTGACAAAAGCCAAAGATATCATTGATGAATTTGAGCGCAACAAAATCGATTGGACACTTAATCAATTCGAAGAAGCATTTCTAAATCGTTCAAAGAAAGGCAAAGTTAAGCCTTTTTTGGAAAATATCATACAACGGCTCAAAGATACCGATCATACCGGTAATGCATTGTGTTACCAGCGATTGTTAGACATGCTTGAAATATTCGACAAAAACATTGATAAAAAGCTTTTTCCGGAAATTGACATTAAATATGTCCGGGCGTTAGACACCTTCTTGCAAATGCCTCGCGAAACAGTTTATACAAGTAAAAAGGGTAATAAAAGAATAGTGCAGCGAAATGGTTGTACCGGAAACACTCGAAGAATCTATTTCAAATCTTTGCGTGCTGTATTAAATATGGCCATTGAAGCCAAAGAAGCCAGTCCGACAACATATCCTTTCGGGAAAGGAGGTTTTGAAGTTGCTAAGTTAGGAGAAGAAACTGAAAAACGCTATTTACCGTCAGATTACCTATTGAAAATTAAATCAACTCATTCGGAAAAAGAAGTAAACGAATATGCCCGAAAACTATTCCTTTTTTCATACTTTTGTTACGGAATGAGTTTTGTAGATATGGCCAGACTAACGCATGAAAATGTAAAAAGATTAGAAAACGGTCAATACATTGTTTATAAACGCCATAAAACAAAAAACAGCAAAGGAGCTAAAGCGATTAATATAAAACTGACAGACGAACTACAGACACTAATCAATGAACTTTGTGGAATGAAGGAATCGGTTGAAAATTACTTGCTGCCAATTGTTACGATTGAAGGTTTGTCCGGTGAAAAATTATACAACCATTTAAAATCAAGATTGAAAAAATTAAATTCATATCTTGAAAGTATGGCGATTGAATTTGGCATTAGCGACATAAATATCACTTCGTATGTTAGCCGTCATACCATGGCAATGAGTTTGCAAAACAATGATGTTCCAAGAGAAGTTATTTCTCAAATTCTAGGTCATAAAGACCTTAAAACAACTAACACTTATCTCGATAGTTTCAATAGCAATGTTATAGACGAAGCTGTAAAGGTTTTATGATTATTTTTTATATCTATGTCCAAAAGAAAAATTACAGTTTACGTCAATGAAGACATTTTTAAAATTCATGAGAATAAAGCATTCGAAATGGAGGCAGGTATATTTGAAATACCATTTTTTACCGAAAAAATAAAATGTGAATGCGATACCAACTGTTATATTCTTTATAAAGACTACATAAAGGAATTGACTGAAGTATTAAGAAAGAGATTCAAAGGTGATTCACATAATCCTGGATTCCCTTTTTGGAATTCTTATTATGAGAATCTAATCAATCTGGAAGAGTTTGATATAAAAGATTATGTACAAGTTCCGGATGTTGTTCCGTATAAAATTATTTTCTCAATTCAATTTATTCTTAACAAGCATACTTCTGAAAATTGGGATAATGAAATCATTGAATACTTACGCTGGATAATTTCAAGCTTCGGTTCCTTTCCTGCTCATTGTGGCAGACCACTTTATTTAATGGCTTATATCCATCAGGTTAAGAATCTTCTATCCAATCATTCTGAAATACCAAATGAAAAGATTAGCAGAATACATGATTATCTTGAAATCTATCTGAATCCTACTATCAGACCTAAAACAGATCTCATTGTTCTGAAGAAAACCTATGATCGTTGGCTTAAAATATTCCCATTTGAGCTAAATAGTTATTTCGGAGAACTCAAAACTCACTTTGAAAATATCCTCCCGATTATAAACGGAAAACCTGTAATAAATAAGTATTCCGGAATGTCAGAAGTCAATATATTCACTAAAAGTAGTTTGTTTGAATATTTAATTACCCTAACCAACTATCTACTAATCCAAGTGAATGGAATATCGCTTTACGAAAAAGGTCTTATTTCTGATGTAGATAAAATCAAAATGGAATTAATAATAAATTACCGCAAACAGGAATTGAAGTATGGGTACAAAAATGATTCAAAAAATGAGAATTTACGTTATAGAAGAATGATTAAGAAATGGTTTCAGGATGAAAAAAGGTTTATCGATGAAATTAAGCCATTGATTAAAAATGATTCCCTGAGTATAAAAGAAGAAAATGACACAAAAGAAATAGAAGTTACAAAAACACGTTTATCACATTCCTATATTGCACTTATCTGTTTCTATCAAGGTATCAGTATTAATAATAAAAACGGAAAATCTGTTTTAGATAAATTCGGAGGTGTTGGATATCCAAGAAAACTTGTTGAGAAATATAATCTGATTCTAAATCGTGATTATAGAATTTTCGGGAAAGGATCTGAAACTGAAAATTCTAGCAGAGCTGAACTTGCAAGGCAAAGAACCTTTATTGAAGTGATAAAATTTCTAAAGTTTAACAATACAGATTCGACAGAAGCAGAAAATGATTTTAAAGAGCTTCAAAAATATATGTAAATATTAGAAAATTTACGATATTTTCCCCCGACTTACACCGACTTACACCGACTTACACCAAGTTGGTGTTTTTTATTGTCCAATTTTGCAGCATGAAACAAACAGTATACCGGCCGGCTACTGGGAGTTCAAAATTCAAAATAAACAATTCAAATTATGGAAACAAAATTTCAACCAACAAACGAAACTCCTTTAGCTGCATTATCAATTGGCCAGTTCAAAGAACTATTAAATGGAATGATTAAACCAACGCCGGTTCAACTTCCTAAGAATAAAGAAGACTTTCCGGAAACCTTTGGCAAAGCTATTTGCAGTGAACTGACCGGATATGCTGTAAACACAATCAGTAAAATGATTTGTGAAAGGAAAATTCCTTTCTACAAGAAAAATGCAAAGGTTATTTTCAAACGGGAAGAAATCAAGGAATGGCTGTTATCGAATCGGGTTCAAACTTCTGAAGAATATATCGAACAGAAAGAAAACGAACTCTATAATAGAAGGAGAAAATAACTATGACCTACTATGACAGTCACGAGGTTATTACACTTCGAAAGCTGATTGAGGGTAAGAGAAAGTATCTTCCGGCTATCAAGAATGAGTTTTCCTTTCAGCAAACTCAAAAAGAAATACTTTTTCTTGAGAATGATATTCTGCCGATAGTCTTACGAAATACCAATATCATTCATGCTGAATTCGGGAAATATGCAATTCGAGGATTTGATACTGCTTTAAAATATCACTGCAACGGGCTGTTGCTGTATCAGCCAATTGATGAGCAGTATTCAGATCACCCGATTATTGGGATTCTCAATTTGCGAGCGAATCAAGCTTTTGGAACTTTTGGTGCAATGAACATTTTTGTAGATAATATGGATGGTATGGGTGCCAAGGTTGAACCGATTAATTTACTTCTAAACGATCTTATGTAATGGAAACTACTTTTAATTTTGAACCGGAACAAACTGAATTATCTAAATTCCATGTTCATGCTAATGATATTATCCCTATGAATGAAGCTGTTATTTGTCAGGGCGACACTCGCCTCTTTTCGCTCGGTGATATTAGTGTTATCACCGGGCAACCTAAAAGCAGAAAGACTTTTTTAGTCAGCGGACTGATTGCAGCCTATTTGTCTGAAAATGGGTATATGGGACTTTCCAGTTCAACTGTGGGCAATGTATTGTTTATTGATACAGAACAAAGCCGGTCGCATGTATTGCTTGTTTCAAGACGGATTTTCAGAATACTAAACTGGGACTTTGAAGATAAGCATTACAATGATTTACGGATTTTATCTTTGCGTGAATTGGGAGCTCTTGAGCGACTAAAAGTAACGGAGAAAGCTATAAATGAATATCGTCCGAAGTTGGTTATTATTGATGGGTTTGCCGATTTACTGCGTGATACTAATTCATTGGAAGAAAGCACCCAAAGGGTGTCTGACTTAATGCGGATTAGCTCTGAATACAAATGCCATATTTGCTCCGTGGTTCATACTAATCCGAACAGTGAGAAAATGCGTGGTCATGTTGGGAGTGAATTGCAACGGAAAGCGGAAAGTGTATTGCTTGTTACCAAAGCAGATGAAATTACGACTGTATCACCTCAATTTTGCAGAAACTTAGAGTTTAAGAAACTCAGTTTCAGAATTGACAATAATGGTTTGCCGGTGGCATGTGATTACGTTCCTTCTGTGGATGATAATAATCGTATTTTATATGAATCTATTTTTATGTCCGTTGAAAAAATGACTTATGCCGGGTTAAAGAACGAGGTTAAAAGACGATTAAATATAAAGGATACTGCTGCCGAAAACAGGATAAAAAAAGGTGTTGAAGCTGACATTTTAGTTAAAGATAAGAATTCTATCTACACGCTTAAATATGAGGAAGATACTGATGAAATGCCGTACTGAAATCCACCCCACCCCACCCCGCCTCCTATATGAAGTGAGGTGGGGTGGGGTGCAATTTTCAAGCTAAAAAATACAACAAAATATCAGTCCAAAATCAGTAAACAAATTTCAGGACGACCAGAACAAAATTAGCGTATATTGATCCATTTAGAAGATTAATTTCCACTCGAAAAGATAGAAGCCCGCTTCCCCTAAACATTGGTTGGATTATTCCGCTTTGCTTCATTTCAACACTACTGTTTAGCACTCAACTTCTATCCTTTCAATAGGTGGTCAAAAGTCATTACACATGGAATCTTTTGAATAAAAAGAATCCAAGAGTAATGTTTGATTATTGGTTTGGTTATTGGTTTTCTTACAGATTTCTTTTTGATAATTTTAAATTAGAATTCACTTTTCAATTAGAATTCACAAATTCTTTTAAAAACATTTGGGTTACGATAGCCCGATATACTATCAGGTTATTCGCCCACCTGATTTTATCTAATGTTGGGCGTAATATATAATTATGAAAGCAGATTATGAAATATTAGATTCAAAGAAGTTTCCAATTTTATGGAGAAAGAAAGATGAAGAACTGACTGACAGCTGTATGTTTTGTGGCAAAAGACACACTCATGCTAAATCTGAAGGTCATAGGAACGTTCATTGTAGAAATGTGATTGATCGGAACGGAAACGTCATATCAAAGCTACAGGGCTTTATATTATCCGATGGAACGCATGTACTGCCCAGGGATGGCTATATTCTCCGGGAGTATTAATCAGTCAATTTAAACAGTATCAAATATGTGTCTACACATTTGCTTATACTAAACAGTCATTACACATGCACGCTTTTGAATAAAAAGTGTGCAAGAGTAATGATTCTTTGTTGGTTGTTGATACGTCCCTGTATCAACAATACAAATCCAATCTCTCTCTTATTCTATCCAATTACTTTAAAATTTCTTCGCAATCCGGTTTGAATTCAACACCAATTTATTTTAAATCAATTCTGACCAATTCATTTCAATTTAATTGAAAGCCTGAAGATAAAATTGCCACACTCAGGTGTGATCATTTTTGAGGACTTTCTCTGTTTATCTGTAAATTTTTCATATAACACAAAAGACAGCCGTTTGAAATCTGCGTCCGCACATTTCAATGAGTTAAAAAAGTGCTTAAAAAGTCATTGGTCACACGTGCGTGTGATAGTTTTTGAGGGCGCGCGCAGTTTTCTGCGCTGTTTATATGTGCTCTGAATGGTTTCTGTGCTGTATATGGTGTGATTTGCGCCATTATCTTTTCTTTTCCTTGAATTGTTTTATTTCTTGTGATTTGTAACTTTAAACTTGTAAATGCTCAAGCATATTACATGAATTAACAACCTCCAAGTGGAACTTTCCCCGAGGGCGATGCGTGGTCATACGACGGAAAAAGGGAAAATTCTTTCCCTTTAAATCCTTTTAGTTTTTGATAGTCAGAGAGTTGAATTTTTTTTTTGCCAATTCTATGGGAATAGTCTGTTTTTTAACTTTAGTCTGTTTTTTTTTATTTTTTGGCTTGTATAAATAAGGTTGGTAAAGCGATTTTTC
>CAIYTJ010000270.1 GCA_903929065.1 uncultured Bacteroidales bacterium
GAATTCCACTCTCAAAATGGAGAAATCACAACTCACAACCGTGTTCAGCCCCGAGATTTTCAACGAAATATTTTGAGGAAAATTGATACCGTTTTGCAACGAATAATCCGAATAGGTTGTCTGCATGCTGTAATTACCGGTTACCGATTTCAACAAAATTTGCTGAATCAGATTTTGTGCCGAAATATCCGTAGTTTGAATCAAATTTTTAGTGTCAAACTTTATCCGGTTCAATCCTTGAGGTGAAGTTGTCAACTTACAACTATCAGTCTTAATCTCTTTATTTCCCACACAAAATAATCTGGCCGTAAGCAATGACTGCAAACTGTAAAAATCGGCATTTACCCCAAACCGATTGCGAAAGTACGAATAATCCGCCACATAATAACGACGGTTCATTTTATCAAAAACCCGAATGCTGTCGGTGGTAAATTCAGCTTTGAACATTTCAATTCCTAAAAACGGCTGAATGGAAAGATACAAAACTGAGTCTTTTTTAATTTTGCAACTGGCAGAAACATTCACTTTACGTTCGCCCATTTCCAATGCCATTGACATTTTACTTACATTGGCCGTTTTGAATTGCGGTTCGGTTTTTTGAACCTGAGCAATTACCTGAGCAACCGGATTTTCACTCTTCAATACCGTTTTCGAAATAGTCTTGGTGGTTTTACAGGCCGAAAAAGCAAGTAAAATCAGCAATAAACAACCAACCCGATATTTGAGTGTATTAAACCAAACTGATAACTGATAACTGATAACTGATAACTGTTTTGCCTTTTTCATCTTTTCCACCCTTTATTTTCAATTTTCTTTTTCATATCATCGGTTTTGTTTCCGGCATCATAGGATTTTTGCCACATTTTCATGGCTTTTGCGTCATCCTTCGACATCCACAGAATATCGCCGTAATGTTCCCAAATAACTGCCGGATCTTCATCCTTCTTCAAATTAGTAACGGCACTTTCGATATAAAATTTTGCCAGTGAATAACTGGCTTCCTGATACAAAATCCAGGCATAGGTGTCAAGATACGTGCTGTTTTTTGGTTCCAACTCCACAGTTTTGGCACTCATTCGCTCTGCTTTCTTCAAATCCTTCTTTTCCAACGAAAGATAATAAGCATAATTATTCATCACCAGAATATTCTTCGGATTGGCTGCCAAGGCCTGTTCGTAGTTCACAAATGCCGAATCTTTACTCTCAATTTTAAAATAGGTATCTGCAATTTGTGCATAAAAATCACTTTTCAGGTCGGGTTGATTGGCCGGAATCAGTGGCAATCCTTTTTTATATGAAACCAACGCAGCCCGATAATTTGCCAACTGAAACTGACCAATTCCGCGGTAAAAATACCACACCGGTAGTTTCGGCAGGTTTTCAATAGCACGATCTGTAACCGTCACCATTTGTTTAAAATCTTTCTGGCCGATATAAATTTGAATCAACCGCATCCAGGTCTGATCGTTTTTGGAATTGATATTAATCATCGATTCCAGTTCCGAAATTGCTTCCGGAATCCGGCGCTGGTATTGCAAAAAAGCTGCATAATATCCGTGAACCTGTTCTTCCATGGGATATCGGTCAACAAGCAATTTAAACAGAGTTTCTGATTCGCCGAGCTTGGTAGAATCCTGCGTAAGTTTGTCGACATACTGTCCCAATACCTGTACTTTAGTTTCCACATCGAGTTGTTCGCTTTTGAGTGCGCTGACAATGGATTGAAGTGCTTTTTCAGGCTGATTTACTGATTTATAATAATTCGAGAGTGACACATAAACAAATGCATTTTGTGGGTCATCTTTCAAAACCTGCTGGTAAATCTCAAAAGCTTTTTCGGGCATTTTTTGCTGCATGAAAATGTCACCGCGAAAAACTTTATAACGCGATTCGGCCGGATATTTATTGACCAGTTTGTCCACTTCGGCAATGGCTTTTTTCTGATTGTTTAGCAGCAAATACAATTGATATTTTTCGAGCGAAATGTTTTGATTGATGCCAACAAGCGTTTCCAACCTGTCGTATGCCGCGATTGCCTTGTCGAATTCCTTGGTTTCTTTGTAAAAAGAAGCCAACATGGTGTAAACTTCCTCTTTATTCGGATGCGATTTTTGTAGGTTTTTCGCAATTTCTATACAGCGTTTCCAAATTTTCTGATCGGAATACAGACTTATTAACTGAACATTATACCACCAGTTGTCCGGGTCGGTTTTGATTGATTTCTCCAAACAATTAATGGCATTGGCATTAAAACCAATGGCAGCGTAAATCAAGCCAAGCTCTGCCTGTACACCAGCATCCAGCGAATCAAGTTTGGCGCACAATTGAAATGATTCAATCGCCTGATCAAACTTATGGTTTTCTTTTTGCTTCAGCCCCTCGTAGAAAAAGTAATCAAACCTGCGTTGATCCTGTTCATCCAAGTGCTGCCGGACGATTACAGGACTCTTTGCAACCGTTTTTTTAGCTGCTTGGCATGAAAAAAAAGGAAATAATAAAGCTAATAACAGAATGTTTATTTTGTGCATAATTTTATAAACTGAATAATCGCAACATATAACTGATAATTGAGCTTGCGACATCCCGAGTATCGGGACTGTTAACTGATTAATGCTTTCCGGTGTGGCCAAAACCACCAGCGCCGCGATCGGTTTCGCTCAATTCACCGACTTCAGTCCATTCTGCCTGCGCATGTTGTGCGATTACCATTTGGCAAATTCGTTCACCGTCATTAATAACAAAATCTTCATCAGAAAGATTCACCAGAATAATACAAATCTCACCCCGGTAGTCAGCATCAATCGTACCCGGCGAATTTAAAACGGTTATTCCTTTTTTAATGGCCAATCCGCTGCGTGGACGAATCTGAGCTTCGTAACCTGACGGAAGTTCGATAAACAAACCGGTTGGTATCAATTTTCGTTCCAATGATTTCAAAATAACCGGTTCATCAATATTGGCACGCAAATCCATTCCGGCTGAAAGTGGTGTGGCATAATCAGGAAGCGCATGTTTTGAACGATTTACTATGTTGATTTTCATATTTTTATTTTTTATTATTAAAACCAAAGTTTTTTGTTAACTGGATTTTGGGTTAGCTACAAAAATACAGTTTTTATCGTTA
>CAIYTJ010000271.1 GCA_903929065.1 uncultured Bacteroidales bacterium
CCCGTAGCTCAAGGAGAGCAAGATGCTTAAGCGGACGGGATGTAGGTTCAAGCCCTACCGGGATCCTTTTTCTTTTTCTACTCTTCTTTTTTTTATCTTCCGATTAATCTTATTTTCGCATGAAAGATTATACCCGGAGGGAATTTCTCAAGTCAGGTTTATTAACATCAGCCGCATTCTTTTTTTCATTTGGTCCCGTTGGAAAGTTATTAGCATCCAATTCGAAAAATCCGCCTGACAGTGGCAACATTTCTACTCAAGCTGACATTCGGCAACTTCAACAAAAAGCAAAGGATTTTTTCTATCACAAGAACTATTCGCAGGCAGAACTATACTACCGGCAAATAATCCTATTACAACCTTCGTATGTTGCAGCCTACGATGGATTGGCTAAAACACTTTATGCCCAAAACAAATCACTTGCTGCTGCTGAAGCATACCGGCAAGGGTGGTTAGACCGGCAAGATAATCATATGTTTTGTGACCGTTTGGCAAGAGCCATGAAAAGACTTGTTGCCGGCAACAGAAAAGATGAAAAAGAATTCTGCTCCCGAATTGGACAAACAGAATTACTGGCCATGTCTGCACAACTATATATCGATGCCATCGACCAAACCCAATCAAATCCAAAACCTTACCTTGCATTAGGATTATTGGATGTCCAACGAACTCTTGATAAATGCAATAAATCCCGAAAGCATACAGGTTCAACAGCTCTTTCATTCTCCTCTTCACTAAAGAAACAAATAACCCAGTATACTCAAACCAATCAGGACCGTTGGCAAGCTACCCGTAAAAAAAGAAAGAAACACGAATATAATCTTATTTTAGAATCCGATGCGATTCAACGTGAAACCAAGAATCAAAAGAAAGACCGTAGAACCTTGTATTTTGACAAGGAAGCTCAAAGCAGAACCGCTGAATTAAACAAGGGGAAAAAGAATCTGTACTACCCTTTCTTTGCTGCAGCTATTAAGAATAAATCAACCTCCGATGCCGAAAGGTTACAACAGAAAATACTCTCCCTTGATGCCACGGATAAAAATGTCAACGGACAGCTAATACGCCATTACCGCAAGCAGAAGAATTATACTAAACTGGTTCAGTTTACCAAGGACCAATACAACAATCAGCCCGGATTCTGGGCTACTGTTTCATATGCACAGGCACTTCGGTTACAAGCCAAAAAAGAATCCCGTTCAAATCTGTGTAACAAGGCAATCAGCTTATACAAAAACCTTGAGACGTCAAAATCCAATTTATCTTCCAGTGAATTTCTTTGTGTGTATGGAGGACAGTTGGATTGCCTGCTCCAACAACAAAAATACACAGAGCTTCGGGCAACTGCCATCCGGGTTATGGCACCTTATCCGTTGTCTATTCTTCCTTTTGTACTAGTGTATATCAAAAGCTGGGTAAATGAAGGAAAACTGACCTTAGCCGAAGATGCCTATAAAATGCTTACCACAGCAACTGAAATGCAAAGCATAAGTACGGACCCGATATTCAACCATTTGAAAGCCTCTTATATACTACTGAAAGAACCTACCGGAAAACCCAATGAAGTTCCAGGATTTGGAGTAAAGAAAGAAACGCTCTTTGACATTTACTATGCCATGGCTAATTTATACCGAATCAATAAAAACAAATCAGCCGAATTCAATATGCTCAGCAAAATCAAGCGTATTGATCCGAATAATGATTTTGTGAAAAAGAGAATTGCTTAAAAACAACTGTTATCTTGAATTAACTCCCTATTCTTTATGAAAAGACTCCACTTCATTTTTAGCATAATAATATTAACCGGGATATTCAACTTCAATCCGGTTTCGGCTCAGGTATCTAATGTCTATATTAGCGAGATAATGTATGATACCCCTCTGCAAGAAGACAAATTCATTAGTGGCGACCACAATAACGGTGAATATATCAAACTATTCAATCCGACAAATCAGACCAGAGATATATCGGGTTGGATACTAAAAGGAACTAATGATGCAGAACAATTTGTTTTCCCAGCGGGAACAACCATTGATTCAAAAGCGACATTAATTGTTGCTTATAAATCGAATACTACTTTTGACTTTAAAACCTATTATCATCTCACAGATAACAATGTAAAAGTGATAAATCAAAATGCTATCATTTTATACAACCGGGGCGAATCATTAAAATTGTATAACTCCTCAATAAGACTTGTTGATGGAGTTGCATTTGGATGCGCTGCCCCTCAGAATACGACCAAACTGTATGCTTATAATGGTGTAGGAGCTTCAGGTCAGACACATTCACTTCAACGGGATCAGGTGAGTTATAAAAACGGGAAACCCGTATCATTGGGGAACAGTGATTTATCCTATGCTACGGCTGCACCATCAGCTCCGGGGCATGCCTTTGTGAATAATACCACTCTCGACATTCCACCGGCTCTACCGGCAGGAATATCAAGTCCGGAAATTTGGTTTAAAACCGTACAGACCTCTCCTGATTTGAATGGTATCTATAAATGGCAAGATTTTTCCCCGAATAAATCAATATTAAAAGTTTACGACCCACAGGGAATTTCTTATGGAGTGGAGAATATGGTAACACGTGATGATGTGAGAACCTATAATTTCAATCCGGCTTTAAACTTATCCAAAGCCAATATTAGTAAGGAAATCTATTTAAAAAACTCTAATCTTGCCCAAGCAACCATCATGGGGGTTTGGGGAGTTTCCGATCCTGTATATGCAGCAAACAACTATATGTTTGCCCTGAACGGACGGAGAAATGAAGGCGTACTGTATACACAAGCCTCGGTAATACCCTGTGATTCCTGTAATAAGACACTGATGACATATGGCAACGGAACGGAGAAAAATTTATTATTTCAGAATAACGTTGATATAAACACAAACAGATTCTTTGAGACCGCCTTACGGATAAGTACTTATTATAAAGCTAACAAACCCAATACATCCCTTTGGGGAGAATCCCAAAATTCCGTTATTTCATTGGGTTCGGTCTTCTCACCCTCTGACGTAAATAACACGTCTACCTTCAAAAATGCTGCGCTTAGCAATCAACCTTTCACGGGATATAGTCCGGAACTTATTGTCTATGACCGGGTCATTTCACCCTATGAACGAAGTTTGATTGAAAGCTACCTCGCCATTAAATACGGTTTGAGTCTTACCAAATCGTACTATTCCAGTACGGGAAACCTGATATGGGATTATGCTTCAAACAGTGAATTCAAAAACAGGATTACAGCTTACGAACGGGATGATAAAAGTGATTTTTCTCAAAAAACATCCACTACATCCTACGAAGAAGCACCCTATTTCAGCGGTCAGACTGCTTATGACTCCTATGATTCAAATAATTCTTACCGACAATCATCCCGCTACCGATTGCTGGTAATGGGTTGTCAACCGGGCAATTCATTGAATGATGGGGAATATGTCATTTTTGGTGATAATGGTGGAACACTAACACTCCCTCCCAAAACATCGACTTCATCCAATGGTAATATGAATAGAGAATGGATGCTTTGTACCAATAGAAAGCCAACATTAGAGCAGAATAAAGTATTAAGTTGGAATCCTATTGGGCTTACAATGACAACCGTAGGATTCAAGAGTGTAATCAGTGCTGCAGCAAACAATGCGGGAACTGTTGTAACAGATTCTGTATTGAAATCAACAGATGGGTATATGGCATGGACTGTAGGGGCACAAGCCGGACCCTTAACTATTAAATTCGGAACAAATTCACCAACTTTATCAGATGGCAGCAATGATTATGGCTATAGTATTTCAGCGAATGGAGCTGTATCACCTATCATTAAAGGTGTTCCTAATAGCAGCGTATTAACTATTTCATCAGGACAACGGATTGAATTTGAAAAAAACGGTACTATTTTTTATCTGCGGATTAATGGACTACGAAGCAAAGAATCGCAAATTGAGATGGAAGACCCTACCGATATAGATAAACAGTATTATGGTTCTATTTCCGTAAGTGCAAGTCCAAGTGGTTTTTCAATGACAGATTTTCGACATGGGGGATTTGTTGATACCGGAAACAGGGTGGAATTATCCTATTACACCTTGCGAGCCAGTGATTTTGTCGCTTATGCAAACTCGCAAGCTTATTTGATTATTGACAGAACAGGGGCAGGTGACTTTACCAATGCCGATTACTATCCGTGCGATGAAGTGGATACAAACCGTTCTAAAATTATTTTTAATAACATATTCTGGAATACAAGTGGAAAAGGAAGAGATGTGTTTACATTCGGTTATAAAGTGCCTGTTCAAAATAAAGCAAAGAAAACCCAAGACCCACCTGCTGAACCTGAAATCAAAGATACCCAGTTGGCAGTTTATTATAAGGATTTGAAAGATATGTCGACTGTAACTGCCAAAATTCAACTATTCGAACCGGCACCTGCCACGCTGGTGTTGTTCGACATAATGGGAAAACTGATTTACAGACAAGAGTTACCTTTGAGTAAAGAAACCCAATACATTGACCTAAAATTGCCAACAACCAGTGTATATATTGTTAAGGTGATTACAAACCAAGGTGAGTTATCAACTAAAATCATTTCTAAGATTACCCGTTGATTTTGAAATTTTAGCCGAAATAGAAACATTTTTTTAAACTAACCCTTTAGCCCTGTTTATGTGCTTGGGGGTCTAAAATAAGGATTTTATATGATTTCCAATATTAAAAACAAGACACTTATCACTTTAATAGTTATTGCAACCGGATTATTGGTTATTATCTTAGTGCTTCATACAGGTAAATCAATTGTCTATACAAGAAATGCTGTTTCCAGTGTTATTACAGCAAAACAGGTTCAGAAGAATATTTTCAATACCAAGGGAATAAACCAACCGTTTACTCCATCACATCCAATGCTTGATAGCCTGACAAAAGGTTCAAAGCAAGTTATTCATCCAATGACACAAAGCCATGTGATAAGTGGAACAGTTCCCGTAAAATATACTGCTTATCTGGCAAGCCAACAAAGTGGTGTTATTGGTATTTATGATGGCAAACAGATTGATAATCCTGCTGATAATATATTTACGGTCAGCATCAATGACCCTCTAACAATGAACGACCGAGTATGGTTGAACTATAAACTGACAGGAGTGGACGATTACAGCAATGTGGCTTGCAGTGTTAATGACCGTTTGGCAATGGGTGGATATTTAGTAAAGAAATCTGATAAAACCACCCGCCAACGGGTGCAGATTAATTCCACATGGATACAGAAAGGAACAAACCGTATTCAGTTTGGGATAACAGAGAATGCTACTTATGGATACAAAGTAAGTGATCTTGCTATTGAAGTGGAACGGGGAGCAGGGTATCAACCGATTGTGTTGAATGCCACTAAAACCGTTTACAATAGAAAAGCAACCGTACATGGATTTGTCCAGGAAGCAGAAGGGAAAATTGCATCTGTAAGTGTTGGATGTAAAAACATACCCATACGTGATGGTGAATTTGAGACATTAATTACTGTACCAGACAACAAGGAAGTTGAAGTAAAAGCAACCTTGGCTAATGGACAAACTTATACAAAAAAACTTACTTTTGGGGAAACCGGACTTCCAGACTACGAGTTTCCATTCAATGGCAACCAGGCAAAACAAACTGCTCAAACTTTTGAAAAAAACAAAACCAACTTCCTTCATACGGATAATGCTAACCTGAAAGCCGAAGGAAATGAACTGATTGCCAACCGAAAATTATCCGTTACACCCTTGCGTGATGTGGATATGCCTGCCATGGATTTGGGAATGACTAACGTAACCGGACAAAATAAAGGTTTCCGGTTCTTGCCACATGGTGAACTTTTTTCAGGAAAAGGTGCAACCGTAACACTAAAGTATGACCGCACCAAAATACCTGATGGCTATACCGAAAATGATATCCGTTCCTACTATTTTGATAATAATACCAAACATTGGGTGGCATTAGAGCGTGACACGGTGGATAAAGCATTGTGTATGGTTGTTTCAAAAACCACCCACTTTACCGATATGATAAATGGTGTGATTAAAACCCCTGAATCGCCACAAACCGAAGGTTTTGCCCCTACCATGATGAATAATATCAAGGCGGCAGACCCTACCTCGAAAATAGAACTGATAGCTCCACCATCGGCTAACAATCAGGGCTCGGCTAACCTAAGTTACAGTTTGGAAATGCCACCTACCCGCAACGGCATGAGCCCAAACTTAGTCATATCTTATAATTCCGATGGCGGCAGCGGTTGGCTGGGCGAAGGCTGGGATTTGAATGTGCCGGATATTAAAGTGGATACCCGCTGGGGTGTGCCGAGGTATGATCCATTTCTTGAATCCGAAACATATAATTTGAATGGTACGATGTTAGCAACAATAGTTGAAGATGCAACAACCAAAGATACAATTAGTGTTTCCATAGCACATAGAGGAAAAATGTATAATCGCCAGTATGACAATACTGTAAATGGGCAAATGTTTTTCCCCCGAACCGAAAGTAATTTTTCCAAAATAATAAGAAGAAATGCTTCGCCAGACACATACTTTTGGCAGGTATCGGATAAAAATGGGATTACATACCTCTATGGAGATTTATCAGAATCAAAGTTAGCAGGAAATGTAACAAGTTTTAGTTATAAAGATGATAAATTTTCAGAAAAGGCGAATACTTCAAAAAGTGCTACTGCCGAATGGAAACTTCGACAAATAACAGATTTATATGGGACTTTCTGTAAATATCACTACCACAAAGAAAGTCCA
>CAIYTJ010000272.1 GCA_903929065.1 uncultured Bacteroidales bacterium
GCAGTTTTAAGAGGTTCTTTCTTTACATTTTTCTGAGCATTTTGGGACTTTGCCATGATGTTAATTTTTACGGGTTAAACTGATTCGGTTTTATTTATCTGCAAAATTACATTTTAATTTCAGAATACAACGACGGGGAATAATTATCATTGCATTATCCGGTTAAAACAAAAGCTCCTCATTCGGTTGAATAAAGAGCTTTTGCATACTTTTCCCTTTTAGGAGTTAGGAGTTAAACTACATACGTTGTAGAAGCAGTATCGCCGCCACGACCGGTCCAGTTGGTATGGAAGAATTCGCCGCGTGGTTTGTCAACACGTTCGTAAGTATGTGCTCCGAAATAGTCACGTTGTGCCTGTAGTAAATTGGCAGGAAGACGTTCGCTGCGGAAACCATCAAAATAGCAAAGTGCCGAAGTCAATGCAGGAGCAGGAATACCATTAGTAAGTGCAGCAGCACATACACGACGCCATCCGGCCTGGGCTTTTTCAACAATCCCTTTGAAGTGTGGATCGAGCAACAGGTTTTCAAGTCCTGGATTCACATCAAATGCTTTCTTGATATCTCCCAAGAACGTAGAACGGATAATACATCCACCACGCCACATCAAAGCAATACCACCCAGATTCAGATTCCATTTATATTCGCTGGCAGCTTCCATCATCAGGTTGTAACCCTGAGCGTACGAAATAATTTTTGCTCCGAACAACGCATCTTTCAAATCGTCAATCATTTGTTTTTTGTCACCGGTGAAGTTTACAGTCGGTCCTGTGATAACTTTCGAAGCTTTCACACGAATGTCTTTTTGAGCTGACAAGCAACGTGCAAATACCGATTCGCCAATCAATGTCAATGGAATACCTAAATCGAGAGCAGAAACGCCTGTCCATTTTCCGGTACCTTTCTGACCTGCTGTATCGAGAATTTTTTCCACTAAGGGTGAACCATCTTCATCTTTTACAGCCAAAATATCACGGGTAATTTCAATCAGGTACGAATCCAAATCGCCGGTATTCCATACTTTGAACACTTCGTGCATTTCGTCAGCAGACATTCCAAGCATATCTTTCATTATCTGATAAGCTTCGTTGATAATCTGCATATCACCATACTCAATACCGTTGTGAACCATTTTCACGAAGTGACCTGCGCCGCCTTCGCCAACCCAATCGCAACAAGGTACGCCACCTTCCACTTTTGCAGCCACTGCCTGGAAAATTTCTTTTACAGCAGGCCATGCAGCAGGCGAACCGCCCGGCATCATGGAAGGTCCTAACAATGCACCTTCTTCACCACCCGAAACTCCGGTTCCGATATAGAGAAGTCCTTTGCTTTCAACGTATTTGGTACGGCGAATGGTGTCGGGGAAATAAGTGTTACCACCATCGATAATGATATCACCTGCTTCCAAATGAGGAATTAGTTGTTCGATAAAATCATCCACAGCCTGACCGGCTTTTACCAACATCATTACTTTGCGTGGTTTTGCCAATGAGTCACAAAGCTCTGCAATAGAATGTGCTCCAATAAAGTTTTTACCCGCACCGCGTCCGGCAATGAATTTGTCTACTTTGTCTACCGAACGGTTGAAAACACCCACGGTAAAACCTTTACTTTCCATGTTCAATACCAGGTTTTCGCCCATTACGGCCAACCCGATTAATCCAATGTCTGCTTTTTGTTTCATAATTCTTTTGTTTGAACCACATAGGCACATAGAACACATTAGGTTCTGATATTTCTATGATTTTGTTTATTAATATTAGTTGTTTAGTTTTTCCTGGAACCACATAGGGCACATATTCTATGATTTCTATGTGCCTATGTGGTAAAAATTATTTAAATCCCAAATCCTTCAATTTGCTCAAAACAATATCGTCAACATTCTCTGCTTTAATCGTAAATGCCGGGAATTCTCTGCGGGTCGGATAATCGCCCCGAAGTTGTTCAAATTTTTCAACATTATTCCTCAAATCACGATCATCATTCCGGATATCATACGTATGCAAAATGGCTTTGGAAATGATTTGTTGCTCCGTTAATCCCGAACCATCAATTTCAATTACCGGATTTGCCGGCAGTTCAACTCCTGAAGGTTGCCATTTTTCCAATCCCAGTCCAAAATGTTCACTAATTGCATGAACGCTCATTTGAGTTCCATTGGCTTTTCCGTCTTTGGAGTAACCTGCAATATGCGGTGTAGCCAGTTCAGTCAATGCCAGCAATTCCAAATCCAGGTCCGGTTCATTTTCCCAGCAATCGCAAATGAAAGCGGAAATTTGGCCCGATTGTAACGCTGATTTCACAGCATTTGTATCAGTGACTTCACCACGGCATGAATTAATCAGAACGGGTTTGCATTTCAATGCATTTAAGAACAGCTCATTTCCCAAATGGTAAGTTGCATCTTCGCCTTTCATATTCAACGGAACATGGAGCGTAATAATATCAGCCTCGTGTTGAATTGTTTCCAGGCTCACAAACTTATCGGAACCTTCCGCACGCTCGCGGGGCGGGTCATTCAGCAGTACTTTCATTCCAAAAATTTCACAGATGCGGACTACTTTGTTACCAACATTACCCACTCCCACTACACCAATCGTTTTTTCATTGAGATTCCAGCCTTTCCGTTCAGCCAGCACCATAAGCGTGGAAGCAATATATTGTTCCACTGATTTGGAATTACATCCAGGGGCATTCGTCCATGCAATTCCGGCTAAATCACAATAATCTGTATCAATATGGTCGTAACCAATTGTGGCTGTGGCGATAAATTTCACCGACGAACCAGCCAGTAGTTTTTTATTGCAAATGGTACGGGTTCGTGTCACAATGGCATCTGCATCCTTAACAACTTCAGCAGTCGTTTTTGATCCGGCCAAATAAATCACATCTGCAACCGGTTCAAAAGCTCCTTTAA
>CAIYTJ010000273.1 GCA_903929065.1 uncultured Bacteroidales bacterium
CGATCTAAAAATAGAAATGTCTATAATTGCAACGTATAGTCTGGCAGCTGATTTAAGAACAAGATTGATGCTTAGACTGCCAATATAGATTAATGAAAACAAAATGTGTAAACTCCTTACAATTTATCCATTTTGAAGTTTTGGATCACCTGTTTTATCTGTCATTTTGGCATAAAAAAGACTGAAATTTTGTCTGTCCATATGAACAGTGAATCAGGTTAGTTTAAAGATTTAAAATTCAAATAAATACAATCTGGTATTAATGGATATGTCCATAAAATAAATATCCTATTTCTCTTGAGTGTATAGAATTCTTTTCAAGAATTTTATACACTCAAATGAAGAGGTTATTTGAATACACCATTTGAATGGATACTTTTTGAACGATGATTTAGTATTAGTAAATTAAATTTAAAGAAGTGTATCGGTAAAATTTTTAAAGATTGAGCAGTTAGAGCATTAACTTATTGCAACAATTATATCCAACTATTATTGCCTATGCTTTGCCTATGTCTTTGCTATGGTTATGCTATGTTTATGAAGCGTCTCTGATTTATTTAAATTATATTACCAAACATCAAAAAACTAAATTCTATGGCAACATCGAAGAACAATGTGCTGACCCACGGATTGAGTGGAACAGTAGGAGATTTACTTGTTTTTAGAAACAAGGGAGGAAAAGTAATTGTAGCAAACAAGCCTAAGGAAAGAACCAGTGAGTATACCGAAGGCGAAAAAGCCCATCAGCAATTATTTCAACGGGCAACGCTTTATGGGAAAGCTGTATTGGCAGATCCCGCAAAAAAAGCAGCTTACAATGCAGCTGCCAAGGATGGACAATCGGCTTATAATGTAGCAGTGGCCGATTTCTTTCACGCACCTGATATTGATACGATTGATATCAGCGGATATACCGGAAAAGTGGGCGATTCAATAAAAATCACCGTGACTGATAACTTTCAGGTAAGTGAGGTAACCGTTAGTATTTACAATGCCGATGGAACGGAAGTGGAACATGGCGCAGCAGTACAAAGCGCTAATCCTTCGGAATGGATTTTTACGGCAAAGTTAGCCAACGAGTCGGTTGAAGGCGACCGAATTGAGGTAAAAGCTTACGACCTGCCCGGAAATGAATCGGAAATGACAGTTAATAGTTAATTCTTTGGTAAATTAAACAGTCAACATACAGCCTTTCCAGGGCTTTGCTTTGGAGAGACTGTATTTTTTTGCAACATAACATATGAAAAACAATAACCATCAAACAATAATATTTTTTCTTGAAACAATTTAAAATTACATTTATGCAACATGTTACTCCCGGAGATAGCCAGTTTTTAATCAAGCAAAGGCCATCCAATTTTTTTATGACACGAATACGAAGTTTAATACCTGTATTCGTTTTACTTTTCATCTCTTTTAATACTCAGGCAAAAGATTTCGTATTGATTAATAAGATTATGTACGACACTCCGCTGAATGAGCAAATTGCAACCGGAGTAGCCTATAGTAATGGTGAATTTGTGGAGTTGTATAATGCCGGAGTAGATACCGTGAAGTTGAACGGCTGGTATTTGCATGGAGGTGGAAGTACCGAAACAAGTTATTTCCCAACAAATACCGTGATGGCACCCAAATCTTATCTGATAGTTGCATACCAATATAACAACAGCGGATTTACACTTGACCAATTATATGCAGGTTTGACTGCAACAACCAATCATCAGATACAGTATCAGCGCAAAATATTATGGAGTAATTCCGGCGAACCAGTTTATCTGCGTGATAATTATGGGTTAACTAAAGATAGTATCTATTATGATGGCACTTCCAGCAAAACCAAACCAAACCGGCTCAGTGCCGATAATGCTGATGGAATAGCCGGAAATTCCTGTATTTGTTTGCAGCGGAAAACAGCCGTTTTTACAAATGATGGTTGTGCCATACCCAATAACCTGGAATGGACCTCAGCCCTTGTGAATCCATTTCAACTTCATGCCGCATTTATCCCACCGGTTTTACCGGGAGTAGGCATAAGCTATGCCTATGATTTAGCCGGAAATCGCATAAGCCGGAAACTGGTAACACTAGGCAGTAATATATCTCATGTGAAAAAACAGGATGGAACCTATGAACAAGAATCCACCCCTGTTGAAGAGAAACTGGGTGACCGTACAATAACAATTTATCCTAATCCAACCAAAGGTGCATTGGCTGTAGGAATTAGCGGAGAGATACTGGATAAAATCAGTATTATCTTATACTCTGCAAAAGGAAATATGCTGCAAAACAAAATTGCAGATTCGGATATAACACCGCTTGAGATGACAACTTATCCAACCGGCTGGTATATTGTCCGAATAATTGCAGACGGAAAATCAACAGAATTTAAAGTCATAAAACAGTAATTTCAGTTAGAAGTCAACAGTTAGTAGTCAACAGTAATCAAAAAATAAAATTTGAAATGAAGAAAATAATATATACCCTAATCATAGCATTTTTTTGTGTTGCAATTCAAACACAATTAAAAGCACAGACCACAACAGCAGTAGGTACAATCCCGGGACAGGTATCAGTCAGTCAGGGAGGTGGAGCAACCTATAATATACCAATTGAGTGTCTGGCAGGTATTATGGGGATGCAACCCAATTAATCATTAAGTTATAACAGTCAGGGTGGTGATGGTCCATTTGGTGTTGGATGGAACTTAAACGGTTTGTCTGTTATCAATAAGACTATAAAAAATATCTTCAGCGATGGAGCTATCACCGGGATTGAGGATAATAATTCGAATGCGTATTCAATAGATGGTCAAAGACTGTTGGTAAAAAATCTGGTAATCACAAATCCTACATATACTGGAAATCATACTGAAGAGTACTCAATATTGTGTGAATCAATCACAGGTTCAACCTATGAGACCCAAAACAAAGACTACTCAAAAATAGAAACATTTGGAATAGCCGGATATGTAACAAACTTTGATTCAGAACTACCAGAAACCATAACTAACAAAGGCCCCCGCTATTTCAAGGTGACTTCTAAAGATGGATATATCAGGGAATACAGAGTAAGCAATAATGTGTTTTATCAAGTGGATTCCCACCCATTGACCTGGTATTTAAATAAGGTTACCGATCCAAATGGAAATTACATGTCCTATAATTACCTGACTGATGAGGGGCAGACAATCTTGAAGAATATAGTTTATACAGGTAATGGGAATACAGTTCCATTTGATAGCATCGTATTTCATTATACTACTAAAACTGCAAACTATGTATATGTAGGGAGCACAGAGATTGCTAATAAATACTCGCTGACGGATATTCAGATAAAGAATGGGAATACATTGCTTAAACAATATGATTTCACTTATATAACCAGAAAGAACAAAGATTATCTAAGTACCGTAACGCTGACAGGTCAGAATAATTTAAAATTAAATGCCACAACATTTGAATGGGGAAATGATAACACCTTAATCACAGTAAATAAACTTGGTGTACCGCAGCCTTATCAGTCGCAAACGGCAAATAACAGTGATAAACACTGGCTTTCGGCAGATTTAGATGGCGATGGACTCACTGATCTAATAAATATATATCCCGTAACAACGGTAGTGAATGGTGTTCAACAAACCAAAAACTATTTGCAAATTCTTAAGGCTGCACAGACTAATGGGCAGGTCTCGTTTTCAAATGATATTTACTACGAAGTAAGCGATGCTTTTTCGTATAACGATATTAAGTCGTTAAATCCAAGCATACGCTTTGCAGATTTATACGGCGATAATAAAAATGAAATTATTATTCCCCAACTTATACAATCCGGAGGAAATGCCATTAAGTTTAATATTCTGGGAGTAGGAAGTGTACAGCAAACCCTTCAGGCAAGCAGCGTAATTCCGGCTTATGCAGTAGGTGATATTAATAATGATGGGAAAGAGGAAATAATTTACATTGAAAAGGGGAAAGTAAACAATAGTTATTACCCCGGCAAAATAGGATATACTATCAACGGGCAAACAGTTTGGGAAGATAAACAATTCACGTTGAATGATGTTCCAGTATCCATTATTATTTCCGATTTCAATGCCGATGGCTTGCAGGATTTGATGGTACTAATGCCCGAAAGCCATCAAATTTTTAAAAATGATGGAGGTACCATACAAACAGATGGTTTTGTTCATCCAACTTTTACTAACCAACCAACAACGAATGCCTCAGTTAAAGCAAATTGTCAGGTTATAAAAACAGGTGATTTTAATGGTGATGGTTTGCCTGATTTTGTAATTCATGAACAGAATTCAACAGATTGGTTGTTGGCAATCAATGATGGCAACTGGGGTTTTAATACGGTAGCTGATATCGGAATAAATAAGTTCCCAAGTGATGATAACAGCCAATTGCATAACAAACAAAAAGATTGCATTGTTACGGATTTTAACCATGATGGTAAATCAGATATAATTTTGACTGATGTTGTTTATGATTATTCACCCACACCGGTTTGGATAGGTGATGATTATGAAACTCATTACATTTACAATCACACCGAAGTAACATGGTATTCATCGTTAGGATCAACGTTTCAAAACGATAAGGTTTTTTCAACTACCGATGGGAACGATGTGTTAAATAGATATTCTACGGTAGTGGGTGACTTTGATGGCGATGGGCGTAATGATGTTTTGACCTACGGATTGGACATTTATAATGGAGTCGATAAGTCTGACCAATTATATTTACAAGGGGCATATAATACCAATTTCGAAGGAAACCTATTAAAGTCGGTAACCAACGGATTGGGCATAACCACTCAAGTTGCTTACCAACCGCTAACTTATGCCAACACCGCAGACAATAAACCCTTTTATACCAAAGGCAGCAGTTCAGTTTATCCAATGGTTGACATAACAATGCCCCAATATTGTGTCAGTAAACTATCAGAACCCAATGGACAAGGAAAACGTTTAACTACTGAATTTTCATATGCAGAAGCACGGGCACAACTAACAGGAATAGGTTATCTGGGTTTTAAAACACAGATAATAAGCAATGATTCAACAAACAAAAAAATAATTTCGACGACTGATTTAAATACCAGTAATTATCTTCCCGAAAAAATCACTCAGGATATATCGACACTAAATGACAGTCCCATATCGAAAACAGAGACTTTTATTACCAACTCACAAACGGGAAATATCTTTGAATCGCAACAACATAAAACGATTAGCACCGATTATCTGACCGGATTGTCGCGAACTACCGAATACCTGACGTATGATAGCTATGGCAATCCCACTTCAATAAAAACAACGCAAGGAAATGTTGTAAGTACTCAATCCATATCGTATGTTCAGAAAGGTTCGTGGTGTCCCAATAAGCCTGATGCCATTACTGTTACCAAGACAAAAAACGGTGAGAATTATACCCGGGTGGTAAACTACGCGTATGACGACAAAGGAAATCTTACCAGCCAGGTTGTTGACCCCGGAAATGTAAATCAGCAATCAATGGTATATTCTTTGTTTAATGCGTTTGGACAACCCACAAAAGCAGAGACAACGGCCAATGGAAGTACCCGTACAGTATCCATTACACCTACTTCATCCGGTAGATTTATACATAGCAAAACCAACGTATTGGGCGAAACCACCACGTATGATTGGGATGAAACAAGGGGAGTGCTTAACAGCGAAGCCAACCGATTGGGAATAATACTTTATACATACAATGGCCTGGGACAATTAATATTGACAAAATATCCATCGGGGATGGAAAAAAGCATTACCCCTCAGTGGGAGACTGCCGGAAATGCCTATAATGCCAAATTCTCCCTTACTTCTGAAATTACAGGTTCCGCAAGTCTATCAACGTGGTACGATGAACTTGGCAGGGAAATAGTAAAAGAAACTACCGGATTAAACGGGAATAAAGTACGGGCATTTACTGAGTATTATCCCGATGGTAAACTATATCGCGTATCTGAACCCACCTTCGGTAGTTCGGCCGATAAATGGGCAACAACCTATAATCAATATGATGGATATGGTCGACCGGTTACTGTGACAACCCCGGATGGACAGACCACCATGGCTTATACCGGAACCACCACCACGGTGACTTCACCCAATGGGACGAAACAAACCGTACTCAATTCGGAAGGACAGGTACAAACCAGCACTGTAAACGGAAAAACCATAACCTACGATTATTATGCTTCCGGGCAGGCTAAAACAGCTACGCCTGCGGGAGGGCAAGCCATCAGTATGCAATATGACCTTCAGGGAAACCGTACGAAACTGATTGACCCCGATGCCGGAACTATCCGTAATGCTTACAATGGTTTTGGTGAACTGATATTGGAAAAACAATTGATGAAGGCCGGGCAGGATTCAGTTTCTACGGTTAATACTTACGACGAAACCACCGGACTGCTACAAACCATAGTACGGGGAACAGAGACAACCACATACGGATATGATGACGTGAAAAGGCTTAGTACTATCGAGATTGCCGGGCAACACAAACAAACATTTACATACGGCGGCTACGACCGGGTAACGAATGTAAAAGAAGAAATCGGGTCGCAGGTATATAACAAACAAGTAGGATATGATGATTACGGACGGGTAAATAAAGAAATATTCCCTTCGGGCTATACTATCTTCAATACCTACGATGATTATGGAAACCTCACTGAGGTAACTGATGCCAACCGTTCAATCTGGAAAGCGGTGGAAGCTAACGCCCACGGTCAGTTAACTAAGGTAGACAAAGGAATAAAACAAACCGTGTACGGGTATGACGACCGCGGCATGACTACTTCCATACAAGCTGCCGGAGTGGTGGATATGAGTTATGTGTTCGATACCAAGGGGAATCTGTTTTCACGAACCGATGCCCTGACCAATCAAAAGGAACAGTTTGGCTACGATGCATTGAACCGCTTAACCAACTGGGATGTACATCAAAATAGCACGAATAATTTGCTTAAGGCAAACAGCATAACGTATGATGCAACTACCGGCAATATAACCGGTAAAAGTGACTTGGGTAATTTTACCCTGAGTTATGGAGGAAAACGCCCTGATGGCAGTGATATAGGACCTCATGCCCTGGCTACCATTTCGGGTGTACCAACAGGAACTCCCACCGATAATTTAGATGCAACCTATACCAACTTCAAGAAGATTCAAACATTAACCGAAGGCAATCCGAAATACTATAACGTTACTTACGGAGTTGACCAACAACGACGGAAATCGGTACAAATTATTAATGGAGTAACCACTACCCGCTATTATCTGGGCGATTATGAAGAAGAAATTGGAGTTGGTTATGTAAAGAAATTCCATTATCTTAGCGGCGGTGCTGTGATGGTAGATAATAACGGTGTAGAGACACTGTATTATGGATATACCGATAACCAGGGGTCACTTATTGCCCTAACGGATGCAAGTGGAAATGTAGTAGAAAAGTATGCTTATGATCCTTGGGGAGCAAGACGTAACCCTACCGACTGGACGCAGAAAGACAACCGAACTTCATGGATAACAAACAGAGGTTATACAGGGCATGAGCACTTAGATGCCTTTGGAATTATCAACATGAACGGGCGCGTTTATGATCCACAAACAGCCATGTTTATGAATACAGACCCGCTGGTACAATCACCGGATAACTGGGTAAATTATAATCGATATACCTATTGCTTTAATAATCCATTGATTTATACTGATCCAAGTGGGTATAAATTACGGGAAGCTGATGCATGTCCCGGATATTGGGAACCACAAATAAGTTCTCAGCAGATGTGGGATTATTTGAAAGGAGCTAGAGATGGTGCCTGGGGTGGCGGAGGTCGTGGATGGGGTGGTTCTGGCGGTGGTGGAGGATTTAGCAATTGGACTCAAGTCGGCACAGCCGTGTATAATTTACTAGTCCATTCAGAATTTGGTGGAACTTCTAATGGTTCAGATACATATTATTTTAATTCAAATGAACAAGCATTAATGTATGGTATTGAATATAATAATTATCATAATAGTTGGGGGGAAACTTATGCAAAGTCTGCACAAGGAGCAATAAATAATTATTTTGCAGATGTAATTAAAGAGAACGACGAAGAAATTGAATCAATTTACGAAAAAGGACAATTTTACGGCCTTGGCGAACCACCTCGAATAAAATGGATGGCTGCAACAGCATTAAAAGGTTATGGAGATTACTTAACCTTTCAATCAGCTTATAATTATGTAGAAAAGCATGAACCATGGGACTTACTTTGTATGACTGTTGGAATAGGAGATATTATTGGAATAAAATTTTGTGGTCCGCTTGGTTGGTATCTGTTGATTGTTGAAAAAGGGGTAGATATAAAAGAAAAGTATGGGGATAGAATTACTAGATCTTTAACAGATGGACAATTCCCGGATCAACTAAGAGTCGTTCCAAATTCAAATGGTGGTGAAACTCGATATTATAAAAGTGGA
>CAIYTJ010000274.1 GCA_903929065.1 uncultured Bacteroidales bacterium
AAATCCATGAAGTTTACTTTTCGACATTCTTTTCGTATTCTAACTGAATTTTTAATTATTGGCTATGTGTTTTGATTTTAATATATCCTGATAAATATCTGTTATCTGTTTTCCGATATTTTCATAACTGAATTTATCTCTTAATTCTGTCCGAATTTTATCTGAATCATAGTATTGAAAATTATCCAGCATATAATTCATTTTGTTAAGTAAAGCTGTTTCATCCAGTACGTCAATGATAATTCCATTACTATCATTGACATAATCTTCAGCAATTCCAACTTTTGTTGTTAAAATTGGTTTGCCTAATGCCAGACTTTCAGCAATTACAATCCCTGCCGTTTCATAATTTGAGAAAAGAACAAAAAAATCACTGTTATAAACCCATTCAGCAACTTCTTCTGAAGTTTTTTCTCCCAAAAATCTGACAAAAGTGTCGGTTAGATTTAATTGATCACTTAAATCGGTAATTTGTTGAAAATCGGGTCCTGTACCAATTATAATTAATTCAAAATCAGCTCTTTCTGCACTTAATTCTGCAATTGCGCGAATAATGCCACTCACATTTTTTGCCTCTTCCAGAAAGCACGAAACTAAAATAATGCGTTTTTTTGTTCTGGAAGTAAGCGGATAAGTTTCAAAGAATGCTGGATCAATAACATTATCTACAATCACGTAATTAGGATTCATAAGGTTGTAGGATAACATAGCTTTTTTTAGCATTATTGAAACCGGTAGAACAGCGGACGCATTTTTTACAATAACTTTTGTAATAAATTTCCGAATTAAACCATTGAATGCTTTTCTATCAGGCAAATAGCGAGTCCAGTGTTCGGTTATGATATAGGGGATTCCTTTCCAACGTTTTATCAGATATGCAATAAAACCGGTTCGGGTAAGAATGTTGGCATGTATTATATCCGGTTTGAAATTATCAAATTGAATTTGTTTTATTCCTTTCCAATAAGCTTTCAGATAATTTATTGTTTTGGAATATTTGTAGAAAATGTTGTTTTTATTAAATGGAAAGTAAACCAATAATTCGCTGAGATTTCCTTTTGTATTTTCAGTAAACTCAAATTTGTCAATATTCTCATCTGGAATTATATAAAGTACTTTCACTTCACAATATAAACTAACAGCCTCTGCATGTTTCTGAACAAACGAACCAAGCATATTATCGTATCTGTTTGGATACCAATGTGATATGAAAAGTACTTTTATCATTTAAAAATTATTTACGAATCAAAAAAGAAGGTCGGAACTGTTTTAGTATAAAATAAGGATGATATTTTGCTCCAAAACCACGATAAAGTCTCGCTATTCCTTCGATTCTGGATCCCTCAAAATCTATCATTTTGTTTTTACCGGCATTTTTACGAATCAAATAATCAATTAGAAAAAACATGGCGCATGAATTTTTTCCTTCTTCATTTGAAACAGGCATCAGGTAAATAATCCGGTTTCCACTTTCCAGTAAACAAAGAGCAGCAATCAAATTATTTTCTTTGGAATAAACTCCTAAAAGTTTTAATTCTTTTTTGTCCAATCCGTTAGCAATTAACTGTTCAAGAACAGGTTGCTGTGGTGAAAGATAATGTTTATCAACTTTGAAATAGAACGAAATATATGTTTCAGAAGACAGATCATCCTGTATTTTCAGGTTTAATTTTGATGCCTTTTCAATATTTCGTTGTGTGTTTTTCGAGAAATTCTTATAAAGATTCTTGTATTCCGAATTTAAATCTAAAATAAAATTTGGAAAAATCAGCGCTTTACCATAGAAATTTTTTTCGTTTAATGCCAATTCATAACTAAAATAGGGGATCTCTTTGATGAATTTTTTTACAATATTTTCTGAAATTTCATTTTTAGAAAATATGCCAAGTTGCTGGGTTAAAACAGGTTGTACAAGATATGGAATTTTATATCTCGATTTTACCGGAAGAGGCATCACAAACCCATAATCTTCACTTACCAATGCTTCCCAATCAGGTGAAACAACATTAAGATACCATGAGAAAGCATAAGTCAACTGATTGTGAGATTGGGCAATTGCATCATCCCAACGCTTAAAATCAATAGCTCTATTTTTCAAATGGGTTATTTTCACGAATTCAAGGTTAACAATAATAAGACAAAAGTAATGAAAAATAGATTCAAACCAACATGAAAAAAATGTTTATTTCTACCGGATTAAAAAAGATTGTTTTAAAATGATTAAAAATGATGACTTGTTTTTATGAATTATTTTGTTATTCAGAAAGAAAGCTGTATTTTTGAGCTTCAAAATAATGTTAAGTTAAGATTATGGCAAAAGAAGTAGCAGCAAATATCGGTGCAATGTACAATGCACTTACCAACGGAAGCAAAATTGTAGGTAAAATCTTCGCAGACAGCGATTTCAGAATTGATGGTGAAGTTGAAGGAACTATAACTTGCAATGGCAAAGTGGTAATTGGTCAAAAGGGATATTTGAAAGGTTCTATTTCTTGCATTAATGCTGAAATCATTGGAAAAGTTGATGGTGATATTGTTGTTTCTGAAACTTTGTCATTACGCAGCACTGCTGTTATCAAAGGTGATGTTAAGACTAAAATTTTGATGGTTGAACCAAATGCCGTTTTCAATGGTACATGTTCGATGAAAGATACTGTAGGTTCTTCTGCCACAGAATAATAAATAAAAATGACATGAACAATCAGATATGTATTTCTGTTTGATTCAGTATATTTCATAACGTTGAGGTGATAATTACTTCAACGTTTTTGTTTTAAACAAACACATAACTTGCCAATGCAAAATATTTATTATAAAGCATTCGAAGTGAATGAGAAAGATGGTGAATTCCATCAAAATATTAAAGTTTTATCGACAGATAAACTGCCAGCCGGTGATGTACTAATCCGTGTACATTATTCTTCAGTAAATTATAAAGATGCCCTTTCTGCCATTGGCAATAAGGGAGTTACAAAAAAATATCCTCATACACCCGGAATTGATGCTGTTGGAGTTGTTGAATATTCCGACAATGATAAATTTAGAATTGGTGATAAAGTAATTGTTACCGGTTTTGATTTAGGAATGAATACTGCCGGAGGTTTTGGTGAATTTATCAGAGTTCCGGCCGAGTGGATTGTAAAATTACCTGTTGAATTATCCATGAAAGAGTCTATGATTCTAGGCACTGCAGGCTTTACTGCCGGTATTTCAGTGCTAAGGTTGAGTGAACTTGTAAAACCAACTGACGGCAAGATTATCGTTTCGGGAGCCACCGGTGGAGTTGGTACTATTGCTTTAGCATTATTATCAAAATTAGGATACCAAACTGTCGCTATTTCTGCAAAGCAATCAGAATCAGAATATTTACATAACTTAGGTGCTTCAGAAATTATTCCAAGGCTCGAATTTCAGGAATTGGATAAACGACCCATGCTTTCGGCTCAGTATGCCGGTGGAATTGATACTGTTGGCGGACCGATTCTTGAAAATATTTTGAAAATAATTCAACCGCTTGGAGCTGTTACAACTTGCGGTAGCGTCTCTGCTACAAATATATGTGTTTCTGTTTTTCCTTTTATTTTGCGGGGAATTTCACTTATTGGCATTTCCTCCCAGAACTACCCGAAAGATTTACGCCAAATCCTATGGAATAAACTGGCAAATGAATGGAAACCTGACAATTTACTTCAATTACATAAAGAAATTACACTTGAAGATCTAAAAACTAACATTGATTTAATACTTGAAGGAAAATTGAAAGGTCGTACAATTGTAAATTTGATTGATTATTAATTGTTTTGAAATTTTAATTCGTGAACATAATCGTTTTTTGAATTAAAAATAGTCAATCTTTTGAGTAAACGCTTTTATTAATGAAAAAAAAAACGCAATTTTGCACTTTATTTCAGGTAGCATTTCAACCTTTAATTAATACTCCTTTCTCTGAATGGCATTAGCAAACGAGAACTATTTAAAAACTCCCGAAATCTATTGTTTTGACGAAATAGAAAAGCGTGTCAATGCTTTTAAACTTGTGCATCCCAATGCAAAATTGATCCGCTTAGGTATAGGTGATGTAACACGCCCGTTGCCCAATGAAGTTATACATGCAATGCACGATGCCATTGACGAAATGAGCATGTCGGAAAGTTTCAGAGGTTACAGCCCACCTCAGGGTTATGACTTTCTGATTGAAAAAATTGTAAAAGATTATCGTTCATTCGGAATCAGCCTGGATAAAGAAAGCATTTTCATTAATGATGGCGCAAAATCTGATATTGGCAATATTGGTCACGTATTAGGTCGCGATAACATTATTGCAATTTCGGATCCTGTTTATCCTGTATATGAAAATGCCACAATAATGAGTGGCCGAGCGGGTGTTTTAACGGATGAAATGAAGTGGAGCAATGTTGTCTATATGCGTTGTAATGAAGAAACCAATTTTGTTCCCGAACTGCCAACAGAAAGGGTGGATGTTATCTATTTATGCAATCCGAATAATCCGACCGGAACCGTGATGAAGAAAGCAGAATTAAAACATTGGATTGATTATGCTATTGAAAATCAAAGTATTATTGTGTACGATGGTGCATATTCGGCATACATAAATGAACCCGACGTGCCACGGAGTATCTATGAAATTAAAGGAGCAAAGAAAGTAGCAGTTGAAATACGAAGTTATTCAAAATCAGCAGGATTTACCGGTCTTCGTTGTGGTTATTCCGTTTTTCCTCAGGAATTATTAGTTTATACTAAAATGGGCGAAAACGTAATGCTCAATAAACTCTGGACCAGAAGAATTACTAATTATACAAATGGCGTTTCGTATGTAGTTCAGCGGGGAGCCGAAGCACTTTATTCCCGTAAAGGAAAAATTGAAACCCAGGAGCTTGTAAATTATTACTTGACTAATGCAACATTAATCAGAAATGAACTGATTTCTATTGGTTTTGAAGTTTATGGTGGAATAAGTTCTCCGTATGTTTGGTTCAAAACGCCTAATAATCAACCTTCCTGGAAATTTTTTCACCAATTATTATATGAAAATCAAATTGTTGCAACTCCCGGTATTGTTTTTGGAAGAACAGGTGACTGTTATATGCGATTTTCAGGATTTAGTAGCAGGGAGGAAACGCTTATTGCTTTGGAACGAATCAGAAAAAGTAAATATTAATTATAAAATAAATTGATTATGTGTGGAATTGTAGGTTATATTGGCAACAAACAAGCATATCCGATTTTAATAAAAGGCCTTCAAAGGCTGGAATACAGAGGATATGACAGTGCCGGAATTGCATTATTACATAACGATAAACTCAATGTGTATAAAGCAAAAGGAAAAGTATCAGACTTGATCAAATTTGCTGAACAACAGGATATTCAAGGAACAATAGGTATTGCACATACACGTTGGGCAACGCATGGTGAACCAAATCAAGTAAATGCTCATCCGCATTATTCACAATCAGAAGAATTGGCGATTATCCATAATGGGATTATTGAAAATTATGCCGTGTTGAAAGAAGGTTTAAAAGCTCAGGGCTACACCTTTTCAAGCCAGACAGATACTGAAGTTTTGGTTCAATTGATCGAATATGTCAAAAAAACAAATAAAGTTGATTTGACAACTGCCGTTCAACTTGCATTGAATCAGGTTGTTGGAGCTTATGCCATAGCAATTATTGAAAAAGGTCATCCTGATTTAATTGTTGCAGCTCGAAAAGGTAGTCCGCTGGTTGTTGGAATTGGTGAAGATGAATTTTTTCTGGCTTCTGATGCAACACCGATTATTGAATATACTGATCAGGTTGTATATGTTGGAGAAGAGGAAATTGTAACTTTACAACGAGGCAAACAATTGAAAATAAGAACAATTTCAAATGTTGAAACAACTCCACAAATTAAAAAACTTGAAATGACTTTAAGTCAGCTTGAAAAAGGAGGCTATCCACATTTCATGATTAAGGAAATTTTCGAACAACCTAAAACGTTGAGCGACAGTATGCGAGGCCGTGTAAATGTTGATCAGAATAATATAACCCTTGCAGGATTTATCGACAATAAAGAAAAGTTCCTGAATGCTAAACGAATTATTATAGTGGCTTGCGGAACA
>CAIYTJ010000275.1 GCA_903929065.1 uncultured Bacteroidales bacterium
ATATTCAACATGAAGAACGTATTAATCTTTCTCTTATCAACTCTGCTGTTTATAGTTGCAAAAGCTCAAACCGATAATCATACCTCATCATCCGACCAAACTAAAAGTGAAGATAAAGGAGAATTTACCGGAAGTTTTCAAACCAATAATCAGTTTTATGTTCGCGATGATAAAATCGGAGCCAACACTACACAATATAAATATCAACTTTCATCAACCGATGCATGGCTAAATTTAAATTATAAAATAAAAGGATTTAACTTTATGCTTCGTTATGATTTGTTTAACAACTCCCCGTTGTTTAATCCTCAGGAAGCATACTCCAATCAAGGTTTAGGCTTTTGGCAAATCAGTAAAGATGTAGATAAATTTAATTTTACGGTAGGATATTTTTATGATCAGTTTGGAACCGGTATGGCTTTTCGTGCTTACGAAGACCGAACCATCGGAATTGATTTTGCCATTGAAGGTGCAAGAGTTATTTATCATGCATCAGAAAATACAACCATCAAAGCGTTTACAGGAAAACAAAAAAATCGGTTTGATGTTCGTGAACCCACAATTCAAGGTGGAAATATTGAACACCGAATTGGAATAAGCGAATATCTCATTGCCGATTTGGGCGCTTCGGTTGTAAACAGAACCATTGATCAGGCAACGATGAATAGCATTGCTGCTGTAATTATGAGCGCTCCTATTCCTCAACGTTTCGACCCAACATGGAATGTTTTTGTAGGAAATGTTTACGGAACGCTTCATTACAAAAAAGTGAGTTTCTTTTTAGAATACGACCAGAAAACACCTGAGGCAATTATGAATTCGGATAATACATTGGTTAAAAAAGACGGACATGTTTATTATACCAGTTTATCGTATTCGGAAAGAGGAATTGGAATCAATGCACAATTTAAACGTATCGAAAGTTTTCCATTTCAAACCTCTCCGCTTGAAACACAACCCACACCAAATAACGCAGCCATCAATTATCTTCCATCGCTCACTCGTCAAAATACCTATCGCTTGCTTGCAAGATATAATGCGGTTGTACAAAATATCGGAGAAAATGCTGCACAGTTAGAAATGACTTTTAAGCCGAATAAAAAATGGATGATAAATATTAATACATCCGGTGTTACAACTTTAGGAGGTGTTTCAAAAGATGGATATAAATGGAATGATTCAACAAAATTGTTCAGCGAAATTTATGTGGATGCATCGTATAAGTTTTCCAATAAATTTAAACTCTTATTAGGAATTCAATCTATAGGATATAACCAACATATATTTGAAGCAAAAGCTTCAGCACCTTATGTGGAAGCATTTACAACCTTCGGAGAATTTACATTTAAACCAAGCCATAAAAGATCCTATAGATTGGAATGGCAATACATGAATACCAATCAAGATCTTGGAAGTTTTGTAAACGGATTGCTTGAATATAATGTTACACCATTTTCGTTTGCTGTGGGCGATATGGTTAATATTAAATCTGGATATTTTAATAGCGAAGCTTTAACAAATCAACCCTTTGATTTGGTTCATTATTTTAATTTGTTTGTGGGCTATACGTATCATTCAACACGTTTAACAGCCGGATATTTAAAACAACCGCAAGGAGTAAATTGTACCGGTGGTGTATGTCGTGTTGAACCCGCATTTAGTGGTGCTCGTGTTACATTAACAACTAACTTTTAATTTTGTATGACGATGAAAAATCTTAGCTTCTATTTATCAATTTGTGTTTTGATTGTGGTAACTTTTTCTTCATGCAAAGAAGAACCACCATATATTAATTATGCACCGCCACAATCTATTTTTGATACCACTTATTTAACCGGAAATTATACCGCAACACCAAGACAAGTTTTAATTGAAGATGTTTCAGGTGCCGGATGTTCTAATTGTCCGAAAGCAGCAACTATTGCTCATAACATTATTAATGCTAATCCAGGAAGAGTAAATGAAGTAACTATTTATCCAAACAATACTTCATTTAGCACATTGGTTCTGCCAATTAATATCAACGGATTTAAAAGCAAATATGATTTCACAACTGATATTGCCATGCGAATAGTAAATTATGTTTCTGTACCACCTTCACTTCCTTCAGGATATATTGACAGGAAAAATATTAGCGGAAATTGGTATGAACCTAAAGAAAGTTGGACTACAGATGTTGCTAATGAATTATCTGTTGCATCGCCAGTAAATATTGATATTGTGCCAACTTATAATTCAACCTACAATACATTAAGCGTTGTTGCAACTTTAACTTATACTGCTGCCGATTCAGGTTCAAATTATATTCATGTAATGATTTTGCAGGATAGTATTATTGATGTTCAGGAAAATACGGATGGAACAGGAAATGTATTTTATGATCCAACGTATGTTCACAACAATACTTTAATGGATATGCTAACTGCACCAACTGGTGATTTATTAAATACATCTCCTGATAGAAATTTGGTACCTGGCAGAGTTTTTAAAATTGGTTATCAAAAAACTTTAGGCGCTCGCACAGGTAGTCATTCAGGTTATCCTCAACCGGCTTGGGATCCAAAACATTTAAGCATTTTGGTTTTTGTTACCGAAGGTGCAACAACAAAATATGTTTTGCAATCAAAAATTGTAGCTGTGCAATAATGAAATTTTTTCTATCATTTTTAATTCTAACAACTTTTTTTTCTTGCCAAAAAACACAAACAAAATATTCAAATCCTGTGGAAGATTTGCGTGCAAAAAAAGTTGCCGAGTTTCTTGACCCAACAAAATCTC
>CAIYTJ010000276.1 GCA_903929065.1 uncultured Bacteroidales bacterium
CTAAGTTTTATCAAATGTGTAATGTTTGTGTAACGTAAAGTGTAACGTAAGTATGAAATACATTTCAATTATCCTTTACAAAAGCACCCTTTTAAAGAGTGGTGAACACCCGATTGTTTTGAGAATTACAAAAGACCGGGTTCGAAAATTCATCAGTTTAAACCTCTCTGCCACTCCCGACCAGTGGAACGATGAGTTTTCTCAATTCAAGAAAGACAAACGGATCAATCCGGATTACGAGAAAAGCAATGCATTCATCAGCGGTCAGTTTCTAAAAGCCAAAGATGTTATTGATGAATTCGACCGCAACAAAATCGACTGGACCTTAAATCAGTTTGAAGAAGCATTCCTCCATCGTGCAAAGAAGGGCAAAGTTAAGCCTTTTTTTGAAAACCACATACAAGTATTGAAAAATACCGGTCATATCGGTAATGGAAAGAATTACGAAAGGGCTTTATTAATCCTCGAAATCTTTGATAAAAAATTCGATAAAAGAATGTTTTCTGAAATTGACATTAAGTATGTCCGGGATTTTGACGCTTTTCTGCAAACCCCACGTGAATCCGTTTTTAAATACTCGAATGGAACAACACGGACAATTCAGCGTAAGGGATGTTGTGGCAATAGCCGTAAAGGTTATATGAAACAACTTCGATCCATTCTTAATCTGGCAATAGAAGCAAAGGAAGCAAGCCGGTCTACCTATCCATTTGGTAAAGGTGGCTTTGAAGTTGCAAAGCTGGAAGAAGAAACAGAAAAGCGATATTTGCCGTCTGACTATCTGAATAAAATCAAATTAGCTAGGGAGTTATCAGAGAACTTGCAATTTGCCCGATTAGTGTTTCTGTTTTCCTATTATTGCTACGGGATGAGTTTTGTTGATATGGCACACTTAACGCCTGATAATATCAAACGGCTTGAAAATGGTCAATATATCGTTTATAAGCGACAAAAAACTCAATACAGCAAAAAGTCCAAGTCTATAAGTATAAAACTCACAAATGAACTTCAGGCAATCATTAAAGAGCTTTGCAGCATTCAAGCTCCAATTGAAAACTATCTTTTGCCAATGGTATCACGCAAGGGATATACCGGAGAGACATTATACAAACACATTCACAATAGATTAGGTGTAATAAATAACGATCTTGACGAAATGGCTAAAGAACTGGGCATTGGCGATATAAACCTAACTTCCTATGTCAGCCGTCACACCATGGCCATGACCTTGCAAAACAATGGTGTAAAGCGCGAACTGATTTCTCAGTTCTTAGATCACAAAGACATGAAAACAACCAACATATATCTTGATAGCTTTGCAAATTCTGAAATTGACGAAGCAGCTAAAATTTTGTAATATATTTGTATTATTTTTGTAATAAACAAACCATTTTCTCGTTAAGAGACTTAAAACGACATGATTATTCATGTCGTTTTTTTTCGCAAATCTAAATTCTATATTAAGTCACAAACTATAGAACTTTTCTATATGATTGCCAGGACTCTTACTGAATTATATTTAAGACATTTCAATCAGCTTCACGGAGCATTATGTTTCTGTTGGCAAACAGCATTTTGTTATACAACTAAACAGCTGGATATAAATAAATTAAAAGAACAGATTCGTTCTCATGGTATTTACAATCACGAAAATGCGATAAAAATTGAAGAACCTTTCATTGTCAAAGAAAAGCCACTGTTTAAAACACTCACATGGGTTAATGATTATACAATTGTAGAAAATAACGATAATTTTAACTGTAAATATATTGAACTTTACGAACAGACACTTATTGAAGTGCGGGACAATTTGCTTGATATGAATGATATAACCAAACAAATCGCCTATGCTAATTTCATTCTACACGATTTTGACAAGAGCTTTTATCCCATTCAAATGCTGAGTAAATCCGAGCAGAATATTAAATGCAAAGAGTTTTTTGAATTTGTTTTAAACCAGCAATTTATTGCTGATAATGATCATAGTACAACTTCACCTAATTACAATCTTTCAATCCAGTTAATTAATCACCTCGATTTCATAGACAAATTAATTGAAATGTTTTGGTATTTAGATATAGATCTTTTAGAATTATCAAAAAAATACAAACACAATTTATATCTCTTCGATGACAACAAAAGCATCCAACCGGTTGTCTCTGTGTTTGAATCAACTATAGAGTCCGAATATATAGTAAAAAATAAAAAGACTAAACTACAACACGTTATCCTTCCAAAGTTCGAAACTCAATTATCCAGTGAATGTCTGATCAAAATCATGCATTACCTTTCACATAAAAAGAAGTTGATTAATCCAAATGCTGATTGTTGGCTATTTTGGTTTAATCTGAAGGATGTAAAGAATCCTGAACATTTAATCTGGGACGGCTCTCCCACATTACTTTCAAATGTGATTCAACATCTATGTGGAAATTGTATTTCCAATACCATTAAAACATCCTTTGCAACTAACATTTTTGTAAAACCAACTTGGAAATTATACCAATCGAGCAAAACCTATAAAGAAATAGAACAAATTATCACTATTTCAATGAAAAAAAACAGCAAAAATCACGACCCAAACCACGACCCATTATAAGCCTCATTTTGAGGCTTTTTCATTAAAACCACGACCTACCACGACCCACCACGAGTCGTGGAACGACCCTAAAATACTCTTGATTTCATAGTATCCGCTTACTTTTTTGATTATAAATTTGCATGCAGAAAAGCGATAGACTGCGCAGCTATTGACTTCCAAAAAATCAAAAAATAAGCTCAATTATGGAAACGAGATTCCAACCAACAAACGAGACACCACTGGCAGCTCTGACCATTGGTCAGTTCAAAGAACTTATGATTACAATGGTTCAGCCGCAGCCAATCATTCAGTTAAAGCAAGATTCATTTACCGACACATTAGACAAGAAAAAATGTAGTCTGCTGACCGGTTATTCTGTCAATACGATTAACAAGATGATTTGCGATAAGAAAATTCCGTATTACAAGAAAAATGCTCGGGTCATTTTCAAGAAAAATGAGATCGAAGACTGGTTGTTATCCAACCGGATTCAAACCGTTGAAGAATTTATCGAAGAAAAGGAAAAACAATTATCGAATGGAAAGGCTAACAGATGAACTTCAAAGAACATTTCGAGAAATTCGAAGCCGATCTTCGGAAGAAAATGCTTGATGATGAAACTATCATTGAGTCATTGAAAGAAGTCTGTCAAAATCACCAGGAACTAAACAAGCGGTTAGATAATCTTATTGCCGGACTCAGCAAATCCCGTAAGATGCCAGCCGATCCCTTCTTTTCAAACGAAGAATTTATGGAATTAATGAGTATTAGTGTTCGCACGGCTCAACTTTGGAGAGACCAGGGATTGATCGGCTACTCCAAACTAAGTGGGAAAATCTATTACAAGATGTCCGACATTCAGA